>JBCCER010000004.1:0-63755 GCA_039030175.1 Pseudomonadota bacterium | reverse complement strand
TGCAACAGGTGTTCGGGATGGCCGAAGGGCTGCTGAATTTCACGAGGCTCGACGAAGATCCCTCCCTCGCGGCCGAAACACAAGGACGGCCGATGTGCCCGGACGATGAGTTGCGCATCGTCGGTCCTGATGGAAACGCCGTCGCCGATGGCGAAGTCGGCGAGCTTCTGGTACGCGGCCCTTACACGCTGCGCGGATACTTCAAAGCGCCCGAGCACAATGCGGGGGCGTTCACCAGGCAAGGCTTTTATCGAAGCGGCGATGTCGTGCGCCGACATCCGTCGGGCAATCTGGTGGTAGAAGGCCGAATCAAGGACCTGATCAATCGAAGTGGCGAGAAGATTTCGGCCGAGGAGATTGAAAACCTGATCCTGGGCCATCCTGCCATCGCGAATGTTGCCGCCGTCGCAATGCCTGACGAGAGGTTGGGCGAGCGGGTCTGCGCCTTTGTTGCTCTGAAAGAGGGGTGCACTCTCGAACTTGCTACCCTCAGACAATTCCTGGACGGCATGGGAATCGCCGCCTTTAAGCTGCCTGAACGGCTGGAGGTGCTCGCAGAGCTGCCGGAAACGGCGATCGGCAAGATCGACAAAAAAGCGCTGCGCGATCGTCTTGCCGGTTAGCGCGGGTCCAGGTCAGGCCCGCGCAGATTCTGCGCGACGGATGAATTCAGTGATCTTGGGCGCGATGCTGTCGCGCCAACGCCGTCCGTTGAAGATGCCGTAGTGGCCGACATTAGGCTCCATATGCTGAACCCTCAGATGGTCGGGCACGGACGAGCACAGTGTCTGGGCGGCCAGCGTTTGGCCAGGGGCGGAGATATCGTCCAACTCGCCCTCGACCGTCATAAGCGCCGTGGCTCTTATGGCAGCAGGATCGACCTTGTGCCCGCGCCAGGTCATCGTTCCTTCGGGCAGACAGTGGCGTTTGAAGATACAGTCGACGGTTTCAAGGTAGAAATCGGCAGTCACATCGGCGACCGAGAGGTATTCGTCGTAAAAGCGTCTGTGACCCTCGGCCGAATCTCCGTCGCCCTTAATCAAGTGACGAAACTGCTGAAAATGCGCGCCGACGTGACGGCCCGGGTTCATTAGCAAGAAAGCCGCCAGTTGCATGAAGCCGGGATAGACTTTGCGCCCGCGACCAGGATATTGCTGCGGCACGTCTGCCAGAAGATTGTGCCTAAACCACGCAAGCGACCGGTTCTCTGCAAAGCGGGTCACTAAGGTCGGCTCGGCCGTCACATCAACCGGTCCGCCCATCAGGGTCATCGACATTGGCTGGGCGGGATCTTCCATGGCCGCTAGGATTGCCACCGCCGACAGCACGAGGGGGGCCGGCTGGCAAACGGCAACGACATGCAGGTCGGGGCCGAGCAATCGCATGTAATCCAACAGATGGTCGACATAATCGTCGACACCAAAGTCCCCAGCCTCCGCCGGCACCTGGGCGGCATCTCGCCAGTCGGTTACGTAGACATCATGCTCGACCATCAGCCGCGCCACCGTGCCGCGCAGTAAGGTTCCGAAATGGCCGGACATAGGCGCCACGAGCAGAATCTTGGAGTCGTCGTCGCGCCCTACCCTGTGAAAGCGCCGTAGCTGGCAAAATGCATCATCGCGAACCACCTGCTCTAAGACTGCGTGCTCAGCGCCGTCGAATTCAGTGCTGTGTAAATCCCAGTCTGGCTTGCTGCGGTTTTGGATGACGCCGTGCAGCACCTCCGCACCCGCCGCCATGGCCCGGCCAATATGCGTGTGCGCCAAGGGAACCAAGGGATGCCCGAGAACCGTCAGGGTCGTATCCGCCATCGCCCGCACGGGCGCCAGCGCGAGCTGTTGCATCTCATAAATCGAATAGAGCATTGAGCGAGTTAAGGCCCTTGTTCCGCATCGCAAGCGGGGGACCATAGCCGCTGGGAGCGAGTCGGAGCCACCGCTAATTTTTCAAGTGCTAACTTAGCGGTGTTCCAAGGCAGGTGCGAAGGATAGGCAACGTCAATATTGCCCATTGGTTGTCATCCGAACTAGGGTGCGGCACCGCATCAGCGATGGCCAGTCCGCGCCGTCTAGAAAAGGGATACAACAATGAAAACGATCCAGGGCCCGGCGATCTTTCTGGCCCAATTCGCCGGAGACGAGGCGCCGTTCAATTCTCTCTCCTCGATTTCCAAATGGGCTGCCGATTTGGGCTTTCGCGGCGTGCAGATTCCGTCCTGGGACGGAAGGCTGTTCGATCTGGCCAGGGCTGCAGACAGCAAGGATTACTGCGACGAGGTTAAGGGCACGCTTGCCGATGCCGGTGTCGAACTGACTGAGCTATCGACCCATCTGCAGGGCCAACTTGTAGCTGTGCACCCGGCGTATGACGATGCGTTCGATGGGTTCGCGGCCCCGGAAGTGCGCGGCAACCCGAAAGCGCGGCAGGGATGGGCCGTCGATCAGATGATGAAGGCTGCCAAAGCCTCACAAAACCTCGGACTGACAGCACACGCCACGTTCTCCGGCGCGCTCGCCTGGCCCTATCTCTACCCTTGGCCCCAGCGGCCAGCGGGGCTCGTCGAAACCGCGTTTGACGAACTAGCGAAGCGCTGGACGCCGATCTTGAATGCCTTTGACGAGGCCGGCGTCGATGTCTGCTACGAAATCCATCCGGGCGAAGACCTTAATGACGGTGCCAGCTTCGAGATGTTTCTGGATCGGGTCGGCAATCATCCGCGTTGCAACATGCTGTATGACCCCAGCCACTACATTCTGCAGCAGCTCGATTATCTGGATAACATCGACATCTATCACGATCGGATCCGCATGTTCCACGTGAAGGATGCGGAGTTCAATCCGACCGGCCGACAAGGCGTTTATGGCGGCTTTCAGTCCTGGGTCGATCGCGCGGGTCGGTTCCGCTCGCTTGGAGACGGCCAGATCGATTTTGGGGCCGTTTTCTCCAAGCTAGCGGCGCATGACTTCGACGGCTGGGCTGTGCTGGAGTGGGAATGCTGTCTGAAGCACCCTGAGGATGGCGCTCGCGAAGGGGCTGAGTTTATCCAGCACCACATCATTCGAGTGACAGAAAAGGCCTTCGACGATTTCGCGGACAGCGGAGCCGACGAAGCGGCCAACCGGCGCATGCTGGGTATCGACAACTAAGTTCGGAGGAAGCGGCCGATGGCCATCGAAGGTAAGGACGAAACGGGTGTGGCTCGGCGGCTGCGCCTGGGGATGGTTGGCGGTGGACGGGGGGCCTTCATCGGTGCGGTACACCGGATGGCTGCTCGACTCGATGACCGCTACGAGCTTGTAGCTGGCGCATTCTCCTCCGATCCCGAACGCGCGAAAGCATCGGCTGGCGACCTTCGCGTATCGCCAGATCGCGCCTATGCCAGCTATCAAGAGATGGCGGCCGCCGAGGCGGCACGCGATGACGGCATTGACGCGGTTTCGATTGTTACGCCCAACAATTCGCACCACCCGATTGCCAAAGCCTTTCTGGATGCAGGCATCCATGTCATCTGCGACAAGCCGCTGACGACGACGCTTGATGACGCGATGGACCTCGTCGCTACCGTCGAGCGGACCGGGCTAATCTTTGGCCTCACCCACAACTACACCGGCTATCCGATGGTCCGTCAGATGCGCGAGATGGTTGCTTCCGGCGAACTCGGCACCATCCGTCTCGTCCAAGCCGAGTACGCCCAGGATTGGCTGACAACCAAGATGGAGGACAGCGGCTCCAAACAGGCAGAATGGCGCACCGACCCGGCCCGGTCGGGCGCCGCGGGCTGCGTTGGCGACATTGGTACGCACGCTTATAATCTAGCCAATTTCGTGACCGATATGTCCGCGAGCGAACTGTTGGCGGACCTTACCATCTTCGGCGAAGGCCGCCGGTTGGATGACAATGCCGGCATGCTGCTGCGGTACGAAAACGGTGCGCGGGGCATGCTGTGGTCGAGCCAAGTGGCACCGGGCAACGAAAACGGCCTGCGACTGCGGGTCTATGGTGACAAGGCTGGCCTCGCTTGGGAGCAGGAGCATCCCAACCACCTGACATTCACCCCGTATGGCGAACCGCCGCGTCAGATCGCGCGCGGTGGGGCCGGAGCCGGCGATGCCGCCGCCCACGCAACCCGTATCCCGGCCGGGCACCCGGAAGGCTACCTCGAAGGCTTCACCCAGCTCTATACCGACCTGGCCGAGCAGATAAGCGCGAAGCTAGAAGGCAGAGCGCCCGATCCGGCATCCCTCTTGGTGCCGACAGTTCAAGAAGGCGCGGTCGGCGTGAAGTTCATCGAGGCCGCCGTCGCCTCCAGTGCGGCCGGGTCAGTCTGGACCTCTCTTGCATTGCCCTAGGCCGAGGCTAGCGACTTTCCGCTGACCGGTGTCCTCGCTCGATCGCCACGCAGGTCATTTGCTGCGTCTTACCGATGTTGAGGGCCTCTCTGTCCTGGATGTCGGTTGCGGGAATGGCGCATTTGTACGGACGCTTGCGAGTCTTGGTGCCCAGGTGGTTGGCGTTGAGATTGACGCGAGAAAGATCGCAATGGCTGAGGCTCGACCTCGAGTTGCAAGTGAGCAGTACGCCGTGGGCAGAGGAGAGGACTTACCGGCCGCCAAAGGGTCTGCCGATCTAATCGTCTACCTGTTTAGCCTGCATCACGTCCCAATCATCAGCCAGGCCATGGCGATCGAAGAAGCCACCCGAGCCCTTCGCCCGGGCGGTCGGCTCCATGTCGTCGACCCCCTGCCACATGGCCCCGCTACCGAAGTGCTTCTTCCCATCGACGACGAGCGGGAAACCCGCACAAACGCTCAGAATTTGATGGATTCCCTTGACGGTCAAGGCTGGTCTCTAATCGCGAAATCATGCTATGAAATTGATCGATCCTACGCTGATTTCGACGGCCTCGTCGAAGCCATGATCTCAACCGATCGGGCGCGTGCCAGTGGTCTCGAATCATGTCGCGAAGAGGTGGCCGAACAATTTGATCGACTGGCCGAATGGCGCGGTGATCGATTTTGGCTGAGCCAGCCTTGCGTCCTGTTTCATTTGGAACGGGAGGCATAGGCGACACCTAGTTGGGGGAAACGACTATGACGGTGACCGTGTTTCGCGACTGCGCGATCTTCGATGGGCATGAGCGGTTGGACGGTCGCGCCGTCGTGGTCGAAGGCGAGCGGATCGCCGATATGGTCGACAACGGTGCGTCCGTCGTGGCCGATCAGGTTATTGAAGCTGGCGGCCGCACCTTAATGCCGGGGCTGATCGACGCCCACTATCACGCCTATACGCCAAGCTACGATTTCTATGGCATCGACCGGATGCCGATCCCGCTGATGACCAGCCACGCGGCCAAACTGCTTACGGGCGCGTTGCAGCGAGGCTTCACAACGGTGCGCGATGCCGCCGGCGCCGATATCGGCCTGTGGCTGTCGATTGAAGAAGGGCTGATCGAGGGCCCGCGTCTGTTCTATTGCGGCAAGGCGATGACGCAAACCGGCGGCCATGGCGATATGCGGCGACGCGACTATATCGAGCCGTGCGGCTGCGCCTACTCCGGTGCGCTGACACAAACGGTGGACGGCGTTGACGAAATGCGCCGCGCCGTGCGTGAGGAGTTCCGTAAAGGCGCCCACCACATCAAGGTGTTTGTCAGCGGCGGCGTTTCCACGGCCAACGCACCGCTCTGGATGCCGCACTTTTCGGTCGAAGAGTTGAGCTGCGCTGTCGAAGAGGCGGAAAAGCGCCGCAGCTATGTCATGGCCCATTGTCATACCGATCGCGGCGCGAGGCTGTGCCTTGAGGTTGGCATCCGCTCGATCGAGCATGGCAGCGAGATCCACGAGCACACAGCCCAAATGATTGCCGAGGCAGGCGTCTTCGTGGTGCCGACACTGTCCGCAGGGCACAATATCGCAACCTACGGTTCGGAGTTGGGATTGCCCACTTCGGCTTTAGACAAAGTCAAAGAGGTGCAGGAGAGCGCAGTTCGATCCCTCGAAACAAATGCCAGGGCTGGCGTGAAGCTGGGTTTAGGCGCTGACTTGCACGGCCATCGCTTCCACGAGCGACAGGCATTGGAACTCGTTCTGCGCGGAGAGGTTCAAGACTCGATCGACGTGCTGCGATCGGCAACTTCGATCAACGCGGAAATGTTGCAGATGGAAGGGCACCTCGGCGTGTTGGCCGAAGGGGCTTATGCTGACATGATCCTGATCGACGGCGACCCGTTTTCCGATCTCTCGATATTCATGGAACCGCAGCAAAGCATGCCCTTGGTCATGAAGGGCGGCCGGGTCATCCGCAACACGCTGCAATAGCGGTCAGTCGTCGAACAGGTGGCAGTAGACTGTGCGGCTGCCTTGGCGGGTGGCCTTTGGCTCTTCAACGGTGCAGCGTTCGAAGGCGTGCGGACAGCGATCGCGAAACCGGCAGCCTGATGGCGGGTTCCGCGCATCTGGGGCACCGCCGTGGATCGGCAAAGCTTCGTGCGACTGGTCGGGATGCGGCACCGGAACGGCAGTGACCAGCGCCTTGCTGTAGGGGTGAAGCGGTTGATGCACGACCTCTTCGGTCGGGCCATCTTCAACAACGCGGCCGAGATACATAACGATCGTGCGTTCGCAAACATAGCGGACCAGCGCTAGGTCATGTGAGATGTAGATCGCCGTCAGCCCCAGCCGCTCGCGGACATCACGGAACACGTTGAGGATACCGGCACGAACACTGACGTCCAGCATCGAAACAGGCTCGTCAGCCACAACGAAGGTGGGCTGTAAGATCAGCGCGCGCGCCATAACAATGCGCTGCAGTTGGCCGCCCGACATCTGGTGCGGGTAGCGATCCAAGATTTCGGACGCCGCGGGCGAGCGAACGAGCTCAAGGGCTTCCTCAATCAATCCCAAACGCTCGGCGCGGGGAATGCCGGCATTCTCCAACGGTTCGGCCAGCGACTGGCGGATCGTCAGGCGCGGATTAAGCGCTTCGAAGGGGTTCTGAAAAATGAGCTGAGCCTTGCGCCGAAAGGCCTTCAGGTCAGCGCCAGCGATGGTCGATGTATCGCGACCTTCAAACGTGATGGAGCCTGAGGTCGGCGGGACCAATTTCAGCAGAAGCCGACCCATCGTGGTCTTGCCGCAGCCGGATTCTCCGAGCAAGCCGACGCTTTCACCTCGCTTCAAGGTGAAATTCACCCCGTCGATAGCCTTCACCAGCGCCGCGCGGCCACGCAGAGTGGCGATGAGATTGCCGCCAACGAGGTAGTGTTTCTTGACATCCTCTACCCTAACGACCTCGTCGCGCTCAGCCGTTTCGGTCGCGACTGCCACACTGCTCATGCCGCTGACCATGTTTCGACCTCCGTGGCCTTGGCGCGTAGCATCGCGGCATCGTCGTTGCGCAGGCATGCGGAGACATGGCCTGCCGGGCCGTCTTGAATCTCAACCTCGCGCAGGAACATGTCGCTGGTCCTGCAGTCGGGTTGGACAAACGGACAGCGCGGCGCAAAGCGGCAGCCCTTCGGCGGGTCACTGAGGTCGGGCGGGCTGCCCTCAATCGGGGTCAGGATGCCCTGGCTGGACTGCAGGTCCGGAAAGGCGTTGTAAAGGCCCATCGTGTAGGGGTGGAACGGCGCTGTCAGCACGGTGCGCGTGTCACCGGACTCGACCACCTCGCCTGCATACATCACCACGATCCTGTCGCAGACATAAGCAACAACACTGATGTCGTGGGTTACGAGGATAACCGATATGCCAAGCCGCTGTTGAAGCGACTGGAGCTGGTCAAGAATCTGGCGCTGGACAATCACGTCCAGGGCCGTAACGGGCTCGTCGGCGATGATCAGCTTCGGGTCCAACGCCAGAGCGAGGGCGATGGCAACGCGTTGGCGCATGCCACCTGAAAACTGATGCGGAAAGTCCCGCAGGCGTCTTGGCTCTATGCCGACCATCTCGAAGAGGGCTTCGGATTTTTCGCGCGCCTCAGCTTTGGTCATGCCGCCGCGCTGGCGCAAGACCTCGCCAAGCTGGGTCTCGATCCGATAGACCGGGTCGAGAGAGTTCATGGCGCTTTGGGGAATGAAGGCGATGTCGCCCCAGCGCAGCCGGTTCATATCCGGTTCGGATAGCTTTAGGAGATCCCTGCCCTCGAAAAGGACTTCGCCACCGGTAAATCTCGCATTCTTCGGCACGACACGAGTCATAGATCGAGCGACCGTCGACTTGCCGCAACCCGACTCGCCGACCAGCCCCACAACACCGCCAGAAGGCACCTCAAATGTCGCGCCGTCGACCGCATGGATCATCTGGTCCCCAACGATATACGACACGCTGAGGTCCCGTATTGAAAGTAACGGATCGGTCATTCTTTGAGCTTCGGGAACAGGATTTCCTCGTAGCCTCGGCTGATGAAAAAGCCGGCGACAACGACGAGAACAATGCACACGCCCGGCGGTACGAACCAATAGTAGGCACCGGTTGACAGGGCTTGGCTGGCATAGGCGTCCTGCAGCATGTAGCCCCAGGATATGGTCTCCGGATCGCCAAAGCCTAGGAAGCTGATCGATGCCTCTGTCAGGATCGCCCAACCGATTGCGATGGAACCGTAGAGGAAGGAAAGGGGCAGGATGTTGGGCGCGATATGCCGGAAAACGATCTTCAGATTGCCAGATCCCGAAACCCGCGCTGCCTCAACATAGGCGCGAGTCCGAAGTGACAAAACCTGACTTCGGATCACGCGACCTGTATCTCGCCATAATATGAGCGCCATCGCGAATACGACATTCCAGATACTCGGCTCCATAAAGGCCGCGAGCACGATGACGAAGGGCAAGAACGGAATACCAAAAGCGATGTCCGCTAGGCGCATCAACAGGGCGTCCGTAATCCCACCGAAATAGCCCGAAATCAGCCCCACGATGGTGCCAATGATCGCCACGACAGCCGCCGCTGTAAGGCCGATCAGCAGCGCACTTTGCGAGCCGTAAACGAGCTGAGAGAAGATATCGCGGCCGAGGCTTGTGGTGCCCAAGATGAAGCCGTCCTCGCCCGGCATTCGGTCGGCCGCTAGCTGGTAGTCCTCAGTAAAAAGGATCTCGGTCGGGTCGTGGGTCGCGAGGTCGTCGGCGAAGATTGCCACTAGGAAAAAGACGACATAAATGACGATCCCGATCATTGCGAACGGGTCGTTTAGCGGCAGGTGAATGGACCGGATCAGGCGCAACAGGCCGCCGAAAAAAGCGCTAATACGACTGGGATAAGCCTTGGCGACGGCTGTGGTCTCGCTAGGCATGTGAGATCCTCGGATCGAGCAAGCCGTACAGCAAGTCAGCCAGCAGATTCATCAAGATCACCACGACGGCAATCAGCAAAAATGCGCCCTGCGCCAAAGGATAGTCGCTGGCTGAAACGGCGCGCACCAATTCGCGACCCAATCCAGGCCAACTGAATACGGTCTCGACAACAACGCTGCCTTGCATCTGGTAGCCGATGGCGATCGCCAGAGACGTCGCGACCGGCAGCAACGCATTGCGGGCGGCGTGGCGCACGACGATGGTCCAGTTCGAGAGGCCCTTGATCCGCGCCATGGTGACAAAGTCCTCGCTCATGACATCGAGCATGTTCGAGCGCATGAGAAGAAGCGGTAGGCCATGGAAGTAGATTGCAAGGGTAACAGCCGGAAGGAAGAGATGGCGCCAGAAGTCACCCGACGTGTAGAGAGCTAGAAGGCTGGGATACTCCGACCCAGCAGTGCGCATGCCGCCCGCTGGGAACCAACCCAGGCTGAAACTGAACACCGCCAGCAGAACCATACCAAGCCAGAATTCCGGCATTGCCCGGGTGGTGAGGACGAAGGGGATCGTCGCGCCTTCCAGAAAACTGCCGCGCTTCCAAGCAAGATAGGCGCCGCCAATCACGCCGATCATATAGGCGATGATGATCGAAAAGAGGGACAGGACAAGTGTGTTGGGCAACAGCATCAAGACCCGCTCGCCTACAGGCTGGCGGTAAAAGAAGCTCTCGCCCAGGTCACCCTGAAGCAGGTTACCGAGATAGATCAGATATTGTTCGAACAGCGATCGGTCGAGACCGAAACGCGCCATTAAGATGCGCTGCTGTTCTTCGGTAAAGGTCGGGTCGATATAGGCGGCCAACGGGCTGCCCGGCATCAAGCGGAAGATCAGGAACAGGATCGTCGCAACCGCCCACAGCACAAAGATGAGCTGTATGATGCGGGATCCAAACCGCTTGAAACCGGACATCCTCAGTTGGCCCTCAGGTTAAGCCGAAACGCTCAGTCCGATTACTCGCCTAGCGTCTCGCTGACACCGTCCGGGTAGTGTAAACGCCCATCGACCACCTCGTAACCCGCCTCCGCGAGGATGGCGGCGGCAACTTCCGGACCCGTCTCGAACTCATCAACGTCGTCATTGTGCCAGAATGCTAGGGCCGGGGAGATCACCGAGTTGGACGGCACCGCATAGCCACGGAACGCCGCACCCACGATCAGATCGCGGTTGATGGCCATCGACAGAGCTTGCCGGAAAGCGGCATCGTCGAACGGTGGGCGACGGTGATTAAAGGCGACATAGCGGAAGCCCATATCGGTCGTGGAGACCACATCCAAATCACCGTCCTCTGACGCAACATCGATGAGGATGTTGGGGTCGCCCGGATAGTCGGACAGGAAGTTGATCTCGCCCGACCGCAGCATGCCGAGGGACGCCTCGGTGTTCGGCACAATGCGGAGGATCCAGCGATCGACGTTCGGCGCCGACCAGTGGTCCTCGTTGGCCTCAAGCACGACCTCTTCATTGGTCAGCCAGCTCGAGAAGCGGAACGGTCCGGAACCGATCGGGATCTCTTCCTGATAGTCCTCAGCATTTTCCTCGTCGCGGGTCGCCAGGTCTTCGAGGATCGGCTCCCAGATATGCTGCGGGATCAGGTTAAGCTTCGAGAGGCTGGCCGTGAGGAAGGCTGCCGACGCATCGTTCAAATGGAAACGTAGCGTAGAAGGATCGATGATCTCGATGTCCGCGATGTTACCGACGAACGGGCTGTACATCGGCGCTTCATCGCCCATGGCGGCCTGGTAGGAGAACCGAACATCCTCAGCCGTTACCGGCTCGCCATCATGCCAGTTCATGCCGTCGCGCAAGACGATTTCGACGGTCGTGTCGTCAATCCACTCATAGCTCTCGGCGGCCCAAGGCTGCGGCAAGCCATCCGGGCCGATGCGCAGCAGGCGATCCCAAATCAGCTCGGTAATCCAGCTATCGGTGCCGCCGCTGATGAACAGAGGGTTGATCGCCTGGACATTGTCCGTGGAGTTTAGAATGACGTCACGTTGGTCGCCCAACGGCTCCAGATTGATGAAGGTCCAAGTGTTGCGGATGCCGATGCCACCCTGCTCCACAACCGAGTCCGGATCCCAAACCGTGTTGTCGTAGGCGAATGTCGATTGCGGGTGGGCAAGCATCAGGTTGGGTTGATCAGCCGCCAGGATAGCCTGCGCCTGATGGATCAGGTCGCGGCGTGCATCGATGTCCGTTTCTGTGCGTTGCGCCTCGACGATCGCGTCATAGTCCGGATTCTGATAGCCGATAAAGTTATAGCCGGTCGGCGCGGTAGAGGTGTGGAAGAGGTTGAAGATCAATTCGTCGGGATCGCTCCGCTCCGGGCGGCCGACCATCTGCCAGCCCGTCGTGTCCCAGTCGTCGCGATTGTACCAAACGGCGTCTGCCATTTGCTCCCAAGGCATGACTTCGATATTGACCTCAAGTCCGAGCCGGCGCCATTCCTGGGCAATCAACTGAACGAATTGGAATTCGGACGGTTGGGCAGCCTGCGGACGTGTAAAGATGGTGATTTCGCGGATCTCGTCACCGGCCGCCAAGGCTGGCGCTGTGACACACATGGCGAGCCCAAGGGCAGTTGTCGCCTTAAACAGATTTCTCATCGATTGACCTCCTTGCTCCGTTGCTGAGGGTGCGACGCACCCATTATCGACACGCCCGGGTTCCCCGGGCATCTTGTTCTTGAGCGGCTTGACAACCGCCAGGTTTGCTTACGCGCTCAAAACCTCGGGTTGATTGGCGTCCGCCAGCTTCGGCGGTGGGGCGTAAGCCGTCAATGAATGTGTCAATCCCTGCGAGACCAGCATCTCGGCATGCTTCAAAGCGGCCTTGCCCGCGTTGATGACGGGCACGCCAATCTCAGCAGACACGGTTTCTGCCACATCCAGGAAGGACATCGTCATGCAACCCAGCAGGATCGAATCTGCCCGATCTTGTTTCACGCAAGCCCGGCCGACTTCGATCAATCGCTCGAGCGTAAGGGCTCGATCGCGCATTAGGTCGAGCACGGCAATGTTGGTCGCCCGAACCGACGCCAGCTTGGCCGCGACGCCAGCCTTGTGGGCCAGATGTTCCTGCCCCGCGATCAGACTGTCGTAGATCGTAAGCACCGAGAACTTGTGGCCCAGCGACGCCGCAAGCAACATTGACGACTCGGCTGGTCCGACGACCGGCATCCGCACGAGTTCACGGGCGGCTTCCAGGCCCGGATCGCCGAAACATCCAATGATTGCGGCATCGTACCCGTTGCGCTCACAATCGCGGATCAAATCCAAGGTCGCCGGTATAGCCAGCATCTCTTCATACGCTGACTCAATCGACGAAGGCCCTGTCTCGACATCCTCGACCTTCGCACTGGTGCCTTCAAAGGCCCACTGGTTGAGCAATCTTTCGCGCCGCTTGACCTCCGTGGCCCCCATCGGGCCCTTCGACATCGGCCCCGGCACGACATAGGCGATCTTCATGGTCGGCCTCCTCTTGTCAGACGTCTCGATCCGGATGCACCAATGTTTGGCGTCCTCATATTGACGTCACGGTGTTTTAATGACTAAAACAGCGTTTTATCGAATTGGAACGTTAGGACATGTGGTGTATCTGACGCAAGCATGCTGACACAGATTTCCCCACAATCATCGAAACAAGCCGTCGAATTCGGCCGAACTTAGGATGGGTGTCCAATGGCCACATCTCGTCGTTATACCATCGACGCCGTCGACCGGGCCTTACTTGTATTGGAGGCGTTGGCCGAACATCCCGACACCGGGGTAACGGAACTCTCCAAACGACTTGGGTTTACCAAGACGCTCACCTTCCGCCTGCTGCAAACTCTTGAAGAGCGAGGCTTCGTTGCCAAGGAAGGAGGGCAGGCGCACTACGCCTTGGGGTATCGCCTCGCCTATCTCGGCAGCTGCGTCGATCCGCGACAAAGCGTTGTCGTGGCTGCGGCACCGATCATTGATCAGCTGCGAGACGAGACGGACGAAAACGTCAACTTGATCGTGCGCGACGCCACCTACTGCCTGTTCGTCGCGACCCGCGAAAGCCGTCAGTCGATGCGCCTATTTGCGCGTGCCGGACGGCGTGGCCCGCTTCATGCGGGCGGCGGCAGCATGCTGTTGTTGGCCTATGCGCCTGAAGAGATCGTTGACGAGGTACTTGCCGGCCCGCTCAAGCGCTACACGCCGTTCACCCTGACCGAGCCGCAAGCGCTTCGCGAAAAGCTGAAGTCTATCCGCGATCGCGGGTTCAACCTGGCGCAGGACGATCTCGATGTCGGCGCGTACTCGATCGCTGTACCGATCTGGGGGCCTCAAGGCGACGTCGTTGCGGCGCTGTCTGTGGCAGGGCCCAATGCGCGTTTGGACACAGCGCGAGAAGAGAGTCATCTGTCGGCCGCGAAGAAAGCGGCCGAGCTGATTTCAGCGCGGCTCGGTCAGCCTGCCACCGAAGGCGATCAGGCCTCGTTGAATGAAATTTCTGTTGAAAATGCCGACGCGGCTTGAGGGCTCGCGTCAACGCTGCTACGACTCCTCCTCAAACTGAAACGCTGTTTTGGTGACTGAAACACTAGTCATCGCAACGTATGCCGGTTATGGGCGAGGAATGAGAAAGGGAAGCGCATGAATGACATAGAGACGGGCCTGTTGGCCGAAGTCAGCTTGGATGAACCTTGGGCCCTGGTGGAGCGCTTCTCCACCTTCAAGCGCGAACATCCCGACGATGTGGCTCGCGGCATGAACGACGTTGTGTCACGGCTGCGTGCCCATGGTGTCGATGTCACGGTTCACGAGCCTTCGCTTTATCTCAGCCTTCCTGGCGAGGCCCGAGTCGAGGCTGGGGGAAAAACGTTTCGCGCGAAGCCGCCTGCCTACAGCGTCGATGCAAAGTTGGGCCTTGAAGGCGAACTGATCTATGTCGGCGCCAATCAGGCCGACGATATCGACACGATCTTCGACAAGAAGGTGGACCCCAACGACCCGGCTGCGAACCGGGTGGCGGGGAAAATCGTTATCTCGGAGGGTTTTGCCAGCCCCGGCATGATCTCCCAGTTCGAAGAGCTTGGCGCCATAGGCGTGATCGGCATCAATCCAGGTGTCGATATCCATTGGGGCATTTGCACCACCGTCTGGGGGACGCCCGACCTTGACGATTTGCCTCGCAAGCCCGGAGTAGTCGCCGTGGCGGTCAGCCGACCCGACGGCGACGAGCTTGTCGAACTCGCCAAGCAGGGCGCGACGGTCAAACTATTCACCGATATGGAAGAAGGCTGGTTCACCTCGACCCTGCCGGACGTCTTCATTCCCGGCACCGAAGAGCCCGAAAAATACGTGCTGCTGCATGGCCACCTCGACAGCTGGGATGTCGGTGTCGGCGACAATGCAACGGGCGATGCGACCATGCTGGAGGTTGCACGCGTCCTCTGGAGTAACCGGGACAAGCTGAAGCGCTCTGTGCGCATCGCCTGGTGGCCGGGCCACTCGACCGGACGCTACGCCGGCAGCACCTGGTTTGCCGACGAATTTGCGCTCGATCTGGAGCAGAACTGCGTTGCGCAGGTGAATTGCGACAGCCCCGGCTGCCGTTGGGCGACCGAATTCGAGAACCTATCGCTCATGTCCGAGGCCGACAGTTTCATCGCCGATATCGTCAAAGAAGTCGCCAACAAGCCGATTGCCGGCGAGCGCCCGCACCGGGCCGGCGACTACTCTTTCAACAATATCGGCATCAGCAGCTATTTTATGCTGTCGTCGACCATGACCTCGGCACTGCGTGAGGAGAAGGGCTACTACGCGGTTGGCGGTTGTGGCGGCAACATCGCCTGGCATACCGAGAACGATACGATGGAGATCGCCGATAAGGACTCCATGTTGCGCGACATAAAGGTCTATCTGCTGGCCGTGTTCCGCAATGCCAATGCCGATATCCTGCCGTTCGACTGGCGTGCAACGGCGCGCGAGTTCATCACGACGATCGATGTCTATCAGCAGCGCGCCGGGGACCGCTTTAATCTTGGCCCCGCGAAGGAAGCCGTCGAAACCTTGCTTGCGACGCTGGAAGATTTCTACAACGGCATCGAGGCCGGCACGGTAGACAAGGCGACGGCCAATACGATCATCCAGGATCTGGCCCGGATTTTGGTGCCGATCAACTTCACCCGCGAGGCGCGGTTCAGGCACGATCCGGCGCTGACCGTTCCGGCCCTGCCGACAATTTCGACGGCGACCGAGCTTGACTACCACCAGAATGGGACGATGGGCTTTGCCATCACCCAGCTGGTGCGTGGACGTAACCGCCTGATCTCGGCCTTGCGTCAGGCAAACCGCCATGTCGAGCTCGTGCGCAAGGCAGGTTAGGTCTCGAGTTAAGGATCGGTCGATATGCGTGCCGCCTGGTACCGGTCGACCGGTCCCGCCGCCTCGGTCCTTACCGTTGGCGACCTGCCCGCGCCCGAGCCGTCGCCGGGCGAGGTGCTGGTACGCGTTCGAGCGTCGGGCATCAATCCTGCGGATCTGAAGCGTCGTGCCGGATGGCGGGGCATGGCCATGGATCACGATCTCGTCGTGCCGCATTCCGATGGGGCGGGCGAGATCGTCGCTGTTGGCGATGGCGTTGCACCTGATCGGGTCGGCCAGTGTGTTTGGCTCTGGAATGCCCAGGGCGGCTACAATGAGGCGGGACGCAGCCTCGGAACGGCTGCCGAGTTTTGTGCACTGCCAGCCGCTCAGGCAGCCCCCTTGCCTGAAGGACTGAGTTTTGCCGAGGGCGCCTGTCTTGGCGTTCCGGCGCTGACCGCGCATCGCGCGGTGTTTGCCGATGGTTCGGTTGCCGGCCAGACCGTCCTTGTTGCTGGCGCCGCTGGCGCCGTCGCGCATTTCGCCGTCCAGTTCGCTGCGCAGGACCACGCCAACGTTATCGGAACCATCAGCGGTGCGGAGAAGGCAGATCACGCCCAGAATGCGGGAGCCGCCGAGACCATCAACTATCGAGACGAAGACACGGCGGCGCGCGTCATGGAGATCACGAACGGCGCTGGCGTAGACCGTATTGTGGAGGTGGATTTCGCCGCCAACCTCGCGCTCGACAGCGAAGCGATCAAGCCGAACGGCACGATCGCGTCTTATTCCTCGACATCAAACCCCGAACCGGTTCTTCCCTACTATGCGCTTGCGTTTAAGGGCGTGAACGTCCGGTTTGTGCAGGGCTTCAATCTCCCCGACGAGGCGCGGCAGGCGGGCATTGACGCCATCGACAGCCTGGCGACCGCCGGCAGGTTGCAGATCGCTGTGGCCAAAACGTTCAACCTGGACCGGATTGCCGAGGCTCACGAAACGGCGGAGAGCGGCGCGATCGGCACCGTGGTTGTCGAGATCGATTGACGCCGTGCTTGCTAGATTGTGCAAATCGGATCGGGCGCGATCGCACCGAGAGCCTCGACGACCTCCAACGTGCTTCCGTCCGAATGGGCAATAAACATCGACAAAGTCGAATGGTGCGTAGTGGCATCGATCCGCGATCGCCCTGTTGGTGTGTCATACTCAAGACCCGCCAAGCCGGCTACGGTCGCCTCGCGTGAGATTTCGCCTGATGCTTCCAGGGCCGCCTTCAAGGCATTGACGGCATTGTAGTGGGTCATGGCGTACGACGTGACGATTGCGTCCGCACCAGCACTCTGGCGAATGCTTGAGACAAAGTTCTGAACGCCTGCTGTGGGATCGGTTTGGATGAACGGCTCACAGCCAAACGCGGCCGTCGCCACACTACCAGCGCCGGGCTGAAGATAGGTGGCGATGCCGCCGAGATTGCAAACGGTGACCTGGTCAAGAAGGCCAGCCTCATTTGCCTGCTCGACAAACGCGACATGGTCGTCTCCAGGCAAGGCAAGCACTAGCAGCCCAGCACCGCTGGACCGAATCGCGGAGATAATGTCGCTGTAATCGGGCAGGCCAGTGAGCGGAATAAATCGCTGATCAACGACGTGTCCTCCCTCAGCCTCCACGGTCTCGGCTGAGATTTCGAACATGCGGCGCGGCCAGACATAGTCGGCGCCCAGCATGTAAGCGGTATCGGAAAACGTTCCAACGGCATAGCGCATCAGCGGTTCTGCGCTTTGATTGGGCACGCTGTTGAAGAAAAAGAAATCCCCATTGCAGGCGCCGCCTTCATAGTCGGTGGCATAAAGCAACGGTGTTCGCGATTGCGCCATGACGTCGGCCAGGGCATCGCGGGATGCTGAAGAGATGGGGCCGGCCACCGCCACGACATCGCCTCTCCCTACTAGCTCCTGAGCCGCAGTTGCCGAATTTCCCGGAATGCTCTCATCATCTTGGTAGGCAATCGCGACCTCGCGGCCGAGGATGCCACCGGACTGGTTGATCTCGGCGACGGCAAGGTCGAGGCCCAAGCGCGCTTGCTGCCCGAAGATCTGCCAATTGCCGGTCAGCGGCAGCACGGCACCAATCTCGACCGTCCCAGAGCTAGCCGCTCGCGCCGAGCGCAGAAGTGACGGCGCCGCCAACCCCACAGCGGCAATGGATCCCACAAGCTGCCGACGACGAATGCCCGTTCGCTGGTTTTTGACTGTCACAATTTGCCCTCCGTTCGAGGTGGTTTGGTCGAAAACGGCCGTTCCAACCTGTTATATCAAATCGAGGTTCACGTTCGCCGACCAAACCTTCATACTGCTCTTGTGCCTGTTGGCAACCGCAACGCCCTTTGGGCCGACCGCGTCAAAGAAGAAGGATACCAAAAGACGATGGCTATTCCTCGTCAGATTACAGATCGGTTCAAAAGGCTCTCCGACGATCACATGCGCCGATTGCTGGAGCCGCCCACCGGTCCCGTGCGCATGATCCTCGACACAGATACGGCCAACGAGATCGACGATCAATTCGCGCTCGCCTGGGCGCTTCTGTCGCCAGATCAGATCGAGATTGAAGGAGTCACTGCCGAGCCCTACTCGTTCCAGCACCTGCAAGCCCCGATGCTGCGCGCTCACGAGATCATCAAGGCGGGCGGGCCGAAGACTGCGGAAGAAGAGGCCATCGTCGACGGTTTTCGTGGCTGGGTCGAGGGTTTGACCGGTCAGGGCCGCGACCCAAGAGACGTCGTCTTTGTGCCCCCTGACGAGGGCGAACAGCGCAGCTATGACGAGATTTTGCGAGTCTACGACAAGCTGAATATCGATCCTGCCGGCAAGGTGTTTCACGGCTCGTCCGGCTATCTCACATCGCTGGACGAGCCGCTTCGCACACCGTCGGCAGAATTCATTATCGAGCGCGCGTTGGCCGCCTCCGACCGGCCGCTTTACGTTTCGGCGATTGGCTGCGTCACCAATATCGCCTCCGCCCTGCTGATGGCGCCAGAAATCATCGACAATATGGTCGTGCTGTGGACCTCCGGCTTTCCAAGCCGCAGCCATCGCACCAACGAACCGTCTCTGAATCTGGTGCAGGACAAATTGGCATCACAATTGCTGTTCGAGTGCGGCGTAGCCCATGTCTACCTGCCCGGCTATCACATCGGCGCGCAGCTCACTATCTCGTTGCCAGAGATGGAGAAGTGGCTCCGGGGCAAGGGCGCAATCGGCGACTATCTCTACCATCTTTACATGAACAACCCGATCCACGACCAACGGGGCATTACCGGCATTGAGTGGCGTACCTGGGTGATCTGGGACATCATCAACATCGCCTGGTTGCTTAACCCGGCGTGGGTGCCGACCGACCTGCTGCCGTCCCCGGTGCTGGATGACGACCTCTATTGGCGTCACCCTGAAGGTCGGCATTGGATGCGCGAAGCCTATGACATCAACCGCGACGCGATCTTTCACGACTTCTACATGAAGCTGGAAAAAGCGCCGTGAGGCGCATCGCCTTCATCGGCCTCGGCACCATGGGCCTGCCCATGGCCCATAACCTCATCAAGGGCGGCTTTGAGGTCGCTGGGTACGATACGCAGTCCGATGCTATCGCGCGCCACGTCGAAAATGGCGGCATCGCCGCCGGATCGGCCGCCGAGACTGTGACGGGCGCCGACCTGCTCATCACCATGGTACCCAACGCGGAGCATGTGAGGGCCGTATTCCACGAGCCGGGGGGCGTTCAGAAAGCGCTGTCGCCATCGACCTTGGTGGTCGACATGTCGACGATCCATCCGTCAGCAAGCGACGCCATGCGCTCTGCCCTCGCCGAAGACGGTATTCGCATGGTCGATGCGCCTGTCGGCCGCACATCGCTGAATGCGATCAAGGGAACGCTGCTGATCTTGGCCGGTGGGACCGGCGAAGACATTGCGCGGGCGCAGCCCGCGTTCGACTGCATGGGCGATCAAACCATCGATTGCGGCGGGCCGGGCACCGGCATCCGCATGAAAATCGTCAACAACTTCATGTCGATCGCCAACAACGTACTTACAGCCGAGACGCTCACCCTTGCGGAGAAAATGGGCGTCGAGGTGGGTCTGGCCCGTGAAGTCATGGCAGGAACCCTGGCTGGGCAGGGTCATATGAACACCAGCTACCCGTCGAAGGTCTTAAAGGGCGATCTTACGCCCGCCTTCATGATCGACCTCGCGCACAAGGATATCGGCCTGGCCCTGGACGTCGCAAACGATGCAAAGGTTCCACTGAGCGTCGGCGCTGTCGCGCGGGAGCAATACTCGCTGGCCAGAAGCCAAGGGCGTGGCGAGCAGGATTGGACTGCGATCTACGCCATGATGCGTCAGATCGCAGGGCTAGAGCCTTAGGTCGTAAACAAAGATGCCTTCAATACCGCCCTCGGCCGCAGCAACGATCTTCGCCCCCGTTTTCTTGTGCTCGGCGTCTTCCAGGTAACGATCGCGGGCCGCATCGTCAGTGAAATCGACGATGAATCCCTCTCCATGCCCCTTATCGAGCCCCTCGGGGCTGACATTGTCACCGACATAGACCGCCTCCAGCCCAACAAGCCGACCCTTCAACGCGGCAATCTCATTGCCGATTTGTCGTTTGAGCTCAGCAGGGGTCTCGGGCTTGTATCGGATGAAGACGCAGTGGCGGATCATCTCAACTCTCTCTTACGGTCAGTTATTGCTACGCCCTTGATGTGATCGGCAGCCTTTTCGCCGATCATCGTGGTCGGGGCGTTGGTATTGGACGAGACCAGCAGCGGCATGATCGAAGAATCGCAGACGCGCAGCCCCTCAAGTCCACGAACGCGCAGCTCGGGATCGACGACAGCTAGCTCGTCGACACCCATCTTGCATGTGCCGACGGGGTGATAGTCGGTTTTGGCGTGTTTGGTGGCGTAGGCCGCGATGTCTTCTTCCGATGTCACGTCAGGGCCCGGCAATCGCTCTGCCCTGATGAAGGGCTCGAACGCCGGCTGAGCCATGATTTCTCGGGTCAGCTTAAAGCCACGAATTGACATCTCACGGTCGTAGGGATCGCCCCAGTAGTTGGGATCGATCAACGGCGCGGCGGTTGGGTCGGCCGACGCGAGACGAACCGATCCTCGCGAACGGGGCCGAAGGAACGCGGAGTTCAACGTGACGCCGTCGTTCTTCAGCTTCTCAAGTCCGTGCTCCAGCCCGGAGCCCAGGACGAAATGAAACTGAATGTCCGGCGACCTTGCCTCCTTGTCGGCATACCAAAAGCCACCAGCGTCGATCAGATTTGACGCGACCGGCCCCTTGCGAAGCAGGACATATTGAAGGCCAGCCCACAATGTGTGGTGGGGCTTTGCCACATGGTCATAGCTCTGATTGCGGATTAGCTCATTGACGACATAGACATCCATATGGTCCTGCAGATTCTCACCGACGCCCGGTAGAGCATGGACAAGGTCAACGCCCACATCCTTCAAATGCTCGGCTGGACCGATGCCCGACATCAGCAGAAGCTTTGGCGAGCCGATTGCGCCTGCCGTGACCAGAACCTCGCGCTCGCACCGTAAGGTCTCGGTGCCGGTGCCAACCGCGTGCTCGACGCCGACCGCGCGACCATTTTCGATGGCGACCTTCGTGACAAGTACGCCTGTCTTCAGCGTCAGATTAGGTCGGTTCAGAACGGGGCGCAGATAGCCAACCGCAGCGCTGCAACGCTTTGCATTGCGCTGGGTCATCTGATAGTAGCCGCAGCCTTCCTGTACCGCGCCATTGAAGTCAGGATTGAACGGCAGCCCGGCCTGCTGTGCGGCGCGCAGGAACACTTTCGAGATCGCCAACGGATTGACAGGTTCCGATACGCCCAGCGGACCGTCATTGCCATGGTAATCGTCGGCGAACCGGTCATTGTCTTCCGCCCGCCGGAAGTACGGCAGCACGTCTTGATAGGACCAGCCCTGGCACCCGGCATCCGTCGACCATTCGTCATAGTCGCGTGCGTTGCCGCGCGTATAGATCTGCGCGTTGATCGAGGATCCACCGCCAAGAACCTTGCCCTGCGGGTACCAGAAGTCGCGGTTGCCCAGCGCCTCCTGAGGGGTGGTCGAATATCCCCAATTTGCACGGCCGCCCGTCAACTTTGCAAAGCCAGCGGGCATGTGGATATAGGGGTGTCGGTCGGGGCCTCCCGCCTCAAGAATGAGAACCGAGACGTCCGGATCTTCCGACAGGCGGCGAGCAAGCACGCAGCCAGCCGGACCACTGCCGACGATGATGTAATCGTATGTCTTGCTCATGCTCCGCCCGCTGACTAAAGCTGCGCCACTGAAAGGGCGCCATCGACATCTATAACGCTACCGGTCGCAAAGCCGAAGGCGCCGGTCGCAAGCGCCACGACAACATTGCCTATATCGCTTCCCTCTCCCCAGCGACGTGCTGGCACCAGTCCCTCATCGATCAACCGGTCATACTTGTCGGCCACACCGGCGGTCATGTCGCTGCGGATGATGCCCGGTCGCACTTCGAAAACGCCGATCTCCAATTCGGCCAGCCGCAGCGCGAGACTCCTCGACCACATAGCCAACCCGGCCTTGGACATGCAGTATTCCGCTCGGTTGGTAGATGCCATGGCGGCACTGACCGATGTCACGTGGATGACGGAACGGGCATGGCCATTCGCCTGTTCGGCAAGCATGCGACGCACGGCATTCTGGGTGAAAAACACTGTCCCCCGAAGGTTGACCCCGATGACCCGATCAAAAGCGTCCGGCGTCAGATCGAGAATGTCTCCGCGCGTCGGCGAGCCAATGCCGGCATTGTTGACCAAACAATCGAGCCGACCGAAGCGGTCGAACAGCAACTCCAGCGTGCGATCATGATCGTCCAGATCGGCAACGTCGGAAGCGATGAACATTGCTTGACCGCCATATTGACGAATCTCGTCGCATGCCGCGTCCGACACCTCATCCTGGCGAGTCCCGGTAATAACCAGGTCAAATCCAGCGCCTGCCAGCGATTTGGCAATGGCAAGACCGATTCCGCGCCGCGCTCCCGTGACAAGGGCGACAGGGCGGCTCATGCGGCAAGATCCGTTTGCGACAGGTGATCCGCCGTCCGAAGCGCCTGGGCCGCGACTGTAAGTGCCGGGTTTACCGCCGCCGAACTTGGCATGAAGCTGGCATCGACCACGAACAGGTTCGGATGGTCATGCGCTCGGCAATACGAGTCGAGGGCCGATGTGGCCGGATCGTTACCGAACCGCACCGTGCCGCATTGATGGGACGGGGTGCGCCGGTCGAACTGCTTAGTGAGCACAATCGGAAAGCCGGCCCGGCGAAAAATGCGTCGCATGTGTCGGGCCAGCTTGCGATGGGGCACCATGTTGCTGCGGCGCCATTCCAGCACGATGCGCGAGGAACCGTCGATCCGCACCCGACTGTCCGGATCGGGCAGGTCTTCGCTCATCAGATACCAGTCGATGGCATGGCGTGCGATCCAAGACACCAGCGGCATCGGCACCTGTCTCAGATTGGCCTTCAGGATAGGCGCAGAGACCCGGCCGAGCAGTTGAACATTGCCGAGCGGCGGACCGCCATTGCCGTCACTGAGATAGAAATCGTTGATTCCAATGGTCTTTTGATAGACCGAATTATTGACCCGGCGCGGATCGATCGTCAGCATCGCCGACGTGTTGTGGTTCATGAAGTTGCGCCCGACTTGGTCGGAACGATTGGCCAGGCCGCTCGGATAGTCGTCATTGGCTGAGCGCAGAAGAAGCACAGCGGAATTCACAGCTCCGGCCGAGAGGATGACCAGTTTGGGACTCAACCGACAGGCCTCGCCCATGCGATCTTGATACTCTACCCCTTCGATCTGGCCGTTCGAGGGATTTGCAATGAGGCGCATCACCTCCGCGCTCGTCTCGATCGACACGTTCGGGTGCTTGAGCGCCTCGGCGAGGCCGCAGGTTTCCGCGTCCATCTTGCCCGATCGCGTATCGGGGAATGCATCCCATGGCGTCGCTCCCGCTGCAAGCCAGCGTTCGATGTCGACGCCTAGCGGCAGTGAGAACGGCCTAAGCCCGAGTGTCTCCAAACGTTTGCGGACTTGCGCGATCGGTTCTTCGTCGGGAACCGGCGGGTGATCGTAGTCGCTGGAATGGGGCGGTTCGCTTGGGTCGCCGTTGGCGTCGCCGCGGACCTGATAGAGCCGCTCTGCCGCGCAATAGTAGGGTTCAAGATCGTCGTAGCGAATCGGCCAGGCGGGGGAGGTGCCGCCCTCATGGGCTATCTCCTCGAAATCCTCGCGACGGAAGCGGAACAGAACCGCGCCGTAGAATTTCGAATTGCCGCCGACATAGTAGTAGTTGCCGGGGTTGAAGGCGCGACCTTTGCCGTCGAGCCAGGTTTCATCCGGCCGAAACGCGCCTCTTGCAAAGATCGCGACCGGGTCGCGGCATTCAGGGCGCGCAGCGATGACCTCACCTCGTTCCAAGATATGGATACGCGCGCCCGTCTCGGCGATGCCATAGGCCAGCGTAGCCCCGCCCATGCCGGAGCCGATGATCACGACATCGGGCGATCCTGACGCCATCGATTACGAGAGCCGTTGTTCGCTTTGCGGGTCGAAGAAGACCGCCTTGTCCATGTTGAAGGCGAACGGCATGCGCTGACCAACCGAGACGACCGCGTCCGACCGCATGCGCGCGATCACCTCGCGTCCGCCTAACTTGGTGACCACGAAGGTGTCGGAGCCGGCGGGTTCGACCACATCGACCGCGCATTCGCCCTGCACGACATGGGTGGCGGTTCGGTCCGCGCCTTCGGCATCGGTGATGGCCTCGGGGCGGATGCCAAAGAGGACCTCGCGCCCATCATGGGCCTTCAGCCATTCGCAGCCGCCGGCCGGCAGCATGAGCGCCTGTTCCGTGTCACGGCCGAGATTGATCATCGGCAGGTCGCCGCCACCATTGATTTGCGCCGGCACCAGATTCATGGCCGGCGAGCCCATGAAGTCGGCCACGAAGACGTTGACCGGATCGTTGTAGATCTCGGCCGGCGTGCCGACCTGCTGCAATTCACCGTCCCGCAGGACCGCGATGCGCGTGGCCAGGGTCATGGCCTCGATCTGGTCATGGGTGACATAGACGATCGTGGTGCCGACGCGCTGGTGCAGGCGTTTGATCTCCGTGCGCATATCGACGCGCAGCTTGGCGTCCAGGTTGGACAGTGGCTCGTCGAACAAAAAGACCTGCGGCTCGCGCACCAAGGCCCGTCCCATGGCCACACGCTGGCGCTGTCCGCCGGACAGCTGGCTCGGCTTGCGGTGAAGCAAATGGCCGATCTGCAGCATCTCGGAGACACGCGCCACTGCCTCATCACGCTCAGGCTTAGGCACCCCGCGCGATTCCATACCGAAGGCGATGTTCTGTGCGACGGTCATGGTGGGATAGAGCGCGTAGGACTGGAAGACCATGGCGATATCACGTTTGGACGGATGCAGCTCGTTGACCCGCTTGCCCCTGATGCGGATCTCGCCTTCGGTGATCGATTCCAGGCCGGCGATCGTACTGAGCAGCGTGGACTTGCCGCAACCGGACGGCCCGACCAGGACGAGAAAACCACCCTCCTCCAACGAGATATTGATGTCCTTCAGAACCTCGGTGGAGCCGTAGCGTTTGTGGAGCCCGTCGATATCGAGAAATGACATGGTACCTACCCCTTAACCGCACCGGCCATCAGGCCGCGCACGAAATAGCGGCCAGAGACTATGTAGACGACCAGCGTCGGCAGCGCTGCCAAAACCGCGCCGGCGAAATGGACATTGTACTCGCGCACGCCAGTGGACGAACTGACCAGATTGTTCAGCGCCACCGTCATTGGCATCGAACTGAAATCAGCGAACGAGACGCCGAATAGGAAGTCGTTCCAGACATTCGTGAACTGCCAGATCACCGTGACGACAATGATCGGTCCCGATGAGGGCAGAAGGATACGCCGGAAAATCCTGAAGAAGCCTGCGCCATCGATTTGGGCCGCCTTGACCAATTCCGTCGGGAACGCGGCGTAATAGTTCCGGAAGAACAATGTCGTGAAACCGAGCCCGTAAACCACATGGACCAAGATCAAGCCGTATCGCGTGCCGGCGAGCCCGATATCGCCCAGAATCTGGGCCATCGGGATCAACACGATTTGGAACGGGATGAAGCAGGCGAGCAGCATCATGCCGAAGATCAAATTCGCACCGCGAAACTTCCACTTGGTCAGCACGTAGCCGTTCAGCGCGCCAAGGCCGGTCGAGATGATCACCGCCGGCACGACGATCAGGATCGAGTTGATGAAGTAAGGCGCCAGCCCCGTTGCCTCGACGCCGACTTGGGCACTGTTCCACGCTGTCAGCCAGGGTTGAATGGTAAATTCGCGCGGCAAGGCGAGCATGTTGCCTTCGCGAATCTCATCGAGGGGCTTGACCGAGTTCACCAGCATGACAAACAGCGGCAGCAGGTAGTAAACCGCAAAGAAGATCAGGACGGCATAGATCAAGGCTCGTGTTAGTCGCCCGGTGCGGACGGCTGTATCCACAGTCTTAGCGGCCATCACGCCCTCCTCGCACCTCGGCGTAGATGTAGGGCACGATGATCGAGGCGATCATGATAAGCATGATCACGGCCGAGGCGGCGCCGACACCCATCTGGTTGCGGGTGAATGTGTACGAGTACATGAACGTAGCCGGCAGTTCGGTTGCGTTGCCGGGCCCACCATCCGTTAGCGCGATAACCAAATCGTAGGATTTGATCGCGAGGTGAGCCAATACCACGAAGGCGGACAAGAATGCCGGGCCGAGCTGCGGAATGATGATCTTGCGGTAGATCCTGAAGTTCGAGGCACCGTCGATTTGAGCGGCCTTGATGATCTCGTTATCGATGCCGCGTAGGCCCGCCAGGAACATGGCCATGACGAAGCCGGAAGACTGCCAGACCGCGGCGATGACGACAGTGTAGATCGCCATGGTCCGGTCTTTGATCCAGTTAAACTCAAAGCTCTCCCATCCCCAGGACTGGACTATGTGCTCGATACCGATGCCGGGATCGAGGAACCACTTCCAGGCCGTGCCGGTGACGATGAATGACAGCGCCATCGGGTAGAGAAAGATGGGCCTGAGAATGCCTTCGCCTCGGACCTTCTGGTCCAGCAAGATCGCCAGCCCAAGGCCGAGGCCCGTGCAGATGATGATGTAGAGACTGCCAAAAATCGCCAGGTTGGTGATCGCCCGCCACCAATTGCGGATCGACCAAAGGTCCGAGTAGTTCTCCCAACCCACCAGACCAAAGGTCGGTAGGATGCGGCTGTCAGTGAAAGACAGATAGCCGGTGAACAGGATAAAGCCGTAAACGAACAGCAATATCACAGCGAAGCTGGGCGACAGAACCAGCTTCGGCAGCCAGGCTTGAGCGCGATCACGCATGCTGGGGGCGAGATCAGGCCTGGATGTTTCGTTATCGCGGGAAAATACGGCCATGGGATTAGAGTCTTCTAGTGCGCCTTAGGGCAGCGATCGCATCGTGGATATGAGGCCCCGACGAAGAACGCCGAGGCCCCAAAACCCATCGCACTGCTTACTGAGCGCCTTCGACTGCAAATACCAACTCCTCAACCGCTGTCTCAGAGTCGTACTCGCCGTTGAAGTGCGCGGTGACGACATCATAGATCGCGTTCTTCACCGCCGCCGGTGAGGCGTGGCCGTGGGCAAAAGAACCGAACAGCATGCCGTTCTCATTGGCCTCGGCCAGGTCGACCATCCCCTGCTGCCCGCAGGCATCAAAGTCGTCGTTCGGCACGTCGGTCCGCGCCGGAACCGAGCCCTTGACGACATTGAAGGCCGACTGGAAGGCCGGCGACATGACCGCACTGGCCATGGCGACCTGTGCGTCACCGCCCTCTTCGCCGAGTTCGAACATGACGAACTGGTCGGAGTTGAACATCACCGTGCCCTGCGTGTCCGGGAAGCGGAAGCACAGGAAGTCCTCGCCGGGCACTTGGCCAGCATTCAGGAATTCGCCCTTGGCCCAGTCGCCCATGACCTGCATGCCAGCCTCGCCATTGATCACCATGGCGCTTGCAAGATTCCAGTCGCGGCCTGAGAAATTGTCGTCGACGAAACTGCGTAGTTGGCCCATCCGGTTGAAGACTTCGAGCATGGTTTCGGAGCCAAGCGCGTCCGGATCTAGATCGATCATCGACGCCTCGTAGAATTCCGGCCCGCCGGTCGCCATGACGACGCTGTCGAAGATGGTGGCGTCCTGCCATGCCTGACCGCCATGGGCCAGGGCGACATAACCGGCATCCTCGATCGCCTGAAGGGTCGAGATCAGGCTGTCCCAATCGGTCGGCTGCTCCAGATCAAGCTCCCGCATGATGTTGGCGTTGGCCCAGACCCAGTTGGTCGAGTGGACGTTGACCGGCGCGGCGATCCAAACGCCGTCATACCGCGAGAAGGCCTGAAGCGCGTCCGGGACCACTTCGTCCCAGTTCTCTTCTTCGGCGAGGGCATTAAGGTCGGCCAGCACGCCGAGTTCGGCCCAATCGAGAATGTCGTAGCCCAGCATCTGGACGGCGGTCGGCGGGTTGCCGGATGTGACGCGCGCGCGCAGCACTGTCATGGCCTGCTCGCCACCACCACCGGCGACCGGCATGTCCTGCCAGCTAACGCCGCCGGCTTCCAAATCGCCGCGCAACACGTTCAGCGCTGCCGCCTCTCCGCCGGACGTCCACCAGTGAAGCACCTCCACCTCGTCCTGTGCTGCTGCCGGCAAGGTAACAACCGTCGCAAAGACGGTACCCAATAGAGTTTTGCGCAACATAACTTCCTCCCTGATTGTTCAGTGCGGGTTGGCGTTTGGCCGTTGCAATGCCGTCACGCCGTTGAATTTCCCCGTGGCCGGACCCACCAATTGGTCCGCTCACCTTGATGGATCTGCACGGTCTTGGTTTCGGCGAAGTCCTCGACCGCGTTTACCCCTAACTCGCGCCCCAGGCCGCTTTGCTTGTAACCGCCGAAGGGCAGTTCGGGATATCCGTCCATGAAGGTGTTCACCCACACGGTACCGGTTCGCGCAGCTCTGGCAAATCCGACACACGTGTCAATATCGCGGCTCCAGACACTGGCCGAAAGGCCAAAGTCCGTCTCGCGCGACAGTTTGATTGCGCCGTCAAGATCGTCAAACGTCATGACCGAGAGTACGGGTCCGAATACCTCCTCTCGGGCGATCGCCATTGCGGGATCGACATTTTGGACAACGGTCGGCGCCATGTAGTGGCCGGTCCTGGCGTTGAGGCGCCGTCCGCCCGTCGAAACTTCGGCCCCGGACTCCGACGCCATGGAGACATAAGCCTCGACCTTGCTCAAGTGCTCTTCGGTGATGATGGCGCCCACCTGCGTCGACGGTGCCAGCGGGTCGCCGACGGCGAGTTCATCCCCAAGCTCGATCAGTTGGGCGACGAAGTCATCCGCAATTGAACGATGAATCAAAAGCCTACTGCCGGCATTGCAGCATTCGCCAGCGTTGAAATAGGCGCCAAAAACGACGGCGTCGAGCGCAGCTTCCAAATCGGCGTCGGGGAAGACGATCTGGGCGTTTTTGCCGCCAAGCTCCATAGAGACCTTCTTCAACGTGCCCGATGCAGCGGCCATAGCTTGCTTGCCGACACGGGTTGAGCCCGTGAAGGAGACCATATCGACCGCCGGATGCTCGACCATCGGCGCACCGACTTCAGCACCATGGCCGACCAGGATATTCACGACACCCTCTGGCAAACCCGCCTCGTGCAATAGGTCGCCAAGAACGAGCGTCGAGGCCGAGGTCATCTCGCTGGGCTTCACCACCGCCGTACAGCCGGCCGCTAGCGCAAAGGGCAGCTTCTGGCTGACAATCAGAAGCGGGAAGTTCCACGGCGTGATGATTGAAACCACGCCAATGGGCTCGCGCAAAACCAGCCCCAGCATGTCATCGCCGAGATTGCCATAGCTCTCGCCGTGCAGCGTCCGGGCAAGCGACGCGGCGTAGTTCCAGATGTCGATTGCGCCTGCGACCTCTCCCTGTGCCTGGCTGATCGGCTTGCCCGATTCCAGAGCATCCAACCGGGCCAGTTCGTCCGCCCGATCAGCCATCAGCGAAGCCGTCCGCGTCAACACGCCTGCCCTCTCCGAGGCCTTCATCGTTGGCCAAGGTCCAGTATCGAACGCCTTGCGAGCTGCCAAGATGGCGCGTTCCACATCAGACGGACCGGCCAGCGCGTAGCGGCTTACCGGTACGCCATGCCCCGGACTATGCCGGTCCAAGGTCGCGCCGTCGGCCCCATCGACTCGCTCGCCGTTGATCAACAGCTGATAGGAAGACGGGCCGGTGGATTGCTCGCCGATCGCGGCAGGATTGATGGTCACGCCCATACTCTAACGATCCTCAAACAGGGGTGTGCGCTTCTCGCGGAAGCCCGCTACACCTTCCTTCAAATCCCAGGTGGAAGACACCAGGGCCCCGGCCAGGCTCTCCATAGCGGCATCCGACGCCTCGCCCTCCGCGGTGTTGATGAGTTGCTTGGTAATTTGCATCGCGACGGGGCCGCGCTCTGCCATCCGTTTTGCGAGGCTTTTGGCTTCCGCCAGCCCCCGCCCCTTTGCGACCACGCGATCGGCGATACCAAGAGTTTCTGCTTCTGGGGCGTCGAGAGTGGCGCCTGCCAACGCCATGCGCTTGACTGGGCGGCTGCCGAAGCGGCGCACCAGACGCTGGGTTCCCGACCAGCCAGGCGTCATGCCAAGGCCGGTCTCAGGCAGACCCAACGTCGCGTGCTCTTCGATTAGGACGATGTCCCCTGTAGCCGCGAGTTCTAGACCGCCGCCGAAGGCATGGCCATTCAACACCGTGATCAGCGGCTGACGCAGTCTGGCCAACTCATCAAAGACGCGGTGCCCGCTGCGGACCCAACTGCGCCCAAACTCGAGGGCGTCGAGGCCCGACCAGGCTACAATATCGCCGCCAGTGCTGAAGGCTCGTTCGCCAGATCCGGTGAGGATGGCCACGCGCACCTGCGCATTGGCCTCAACCTCGCGCACGCTCTGCTCGAGACCGGCCAGCATGGCTTCGTCTATGGCGTTCAGTTTCTCTGGCCGGGTCAGCGTTAAGACCGCGACGGCACCGTCGATCGTGAGAGAGACGCGCTCGTTTGACATCACGCCGCCTTCCCCAAAGGCAGGCCAACCGGCTCCGGCCGAAAGATATCGTCGGGCATGACCGTCAGGTTGTGGCTTGCTGATAGTTCAAAACCCGCCTGGTCCAATACGTCACGCTGGAGGTCAATCCCAGGTGCGATCTCGGTCACCACGGGCCCGTTCTCGGAAAGGCGCATAACGCAGCGCTCGGTGACATAGGTGATGTCTTGGCCTTGCTCCACGGCTCGGCGACCGGAGAAGGATACGTGCTCGACCTCGTCGACAAGCTTTGCAACTTTGCCCTCACGCTCAATCCGCAACTTGCCGTCAGCGATCTCAAGAGACGCGCCCGCACTAAAGAAGCCCGAGAAGACGATTTTCTTAGCTCGCGCCGTGATATCGACGAAGCCGCCTGCACCGGCCGTAACGTGGGGCCGTGCGGAAAGCTGGGAGACGTTGACCGACCCGTCCCGGCCGATCTGCAGAAATGAAAGTAGACTGGCGTCGAAACCGCCGCCCTGGAAATAGGTGAATTGCTGGGGCGACGGCATGATGGCCTCGGCGTTCGCCGAGCAGCCGAACTTGAAGTCGAGTAAAGGAACGCCGCCCACCGCGCCCTGCTCGATCACCCAAGTCACGTCGCCGTGCCGCCCCTCCTCCAACAGAATACGGGGCACGTTCGACGAAATGCCGAAGCCAATATTGACGGCCCAACCCTGCTGTAGCTCCATCGCGACCCGGCGTGCCATCACCTTGGCCACGCCCCACTCAGGCAGCGAAAAACTTTCGAGCGGCCGGAAAATTTCCCCGCTGATCGCAGGGTCGTAGTCCGTCTGGGTGGTCTGAAGCTGGTCAGCCGCCACCACAATGTGGTCCACCAAGACGCCAGGGACGGCCACATCGTGAGGCTTCAACGTGCCGGATTGGCAAACGCGCTTCACCTGCGCGATCACCACACCGCCATTGTTGCGTACCGCCAGAGCCTGATCGAGCGCGCCGAGATAGGCGCCCTCATGTTCGTAGGAGAGGTTGCCCCGCTCGTCCGCCGTCGTGGCGCGGATGATGGCGATTGTGGGCGTGATGGTCGGGAAGAACAGCCACTCCTCACCCTCGAACATCGTCTTGCGGACGATCGGCTCGCGTGCCGCCTCATTCATCGCACAACCCTGGCGATCTGGGTCCACAAAGGTATCGAGGCCGACCTTAGTCAGTACGCCGGGCCTCTTTGCCGCCGCTTCGCGATGTAAATCAAACAGCACCCCGCTCGGCACATTGTAGGCCGCGACACCATTGTCTCCGATAAGTTGCCAGATCGCCGGCGGCTCTGCTCTAGACGGGCCCGACGGGTACGAACCGCAGATCGTGCGCGCTAGCAGTCCCGGCTTGGCCAGATGGTCGATGCCGCGCACGCCATACATGTCACCTGCCGCAATCGGGTGCAGGGTGGTCAAATCCCTCGGCGCACCGGTGTCATCGAACCGTTCGCCTATGGCTTTCAAAACGGCGTCGGGACAGCCAAGGCCACTTGAGGAACTGACCGTGGCGATTGCGCGGTCCTCGATCAGTGCTGCCGCCTGTTCGGCTGTGATGATTTTGCTCATGGCAGCCACTTACAATCCAGGCTCAACTGGAACGACGTGGCCGGTCCTTGCGGCTTCGAGCACGGCCAATCCGAGCGCTAAGGAGCGAACACCGTCCTCGCCGGTGGCAGCTGGCTGCCCCTCTCCCCTGATCGCCGCATGAAACAGGCGCAGCGCGTGGACGTAGAGATTTTCGTGCTCGATCTCGAGCTCGCGTTCACCGTCACCATTACGCAGGACGATTGTGCCGATCGGCTGCTGGGTCATGACATCGCGGGCCATCAGCGAACCTTCGCCGCCATGAACCTCAAAGCCAGTGCCGGCATGACGGATCGTAAAGGAGTCATGGATCTGGGCGATCACACCAGACTGAAACCGGATCGTTGCCATTACGCCATCCTCCAGCGAGGACTGTCCCATGCCTGCGTGCTGGGTAAGCGCGACGACCTCTTCCGGCTCGTCATCCAAGACAAAGCGCAATGTATCGGCATCGTGCACCGAGATATCGAGCACCACGCCACCGCCAGCGCCAGGATTGTCAATGCGCCAGCCCTGCAGATGCTCAGGCAAATAGACGGCGTGGAACACGCGAGCAGCCAGCGGCCTACCGATAAGGCCATCCTTGATGGCCTTACGCATGGCGCGGTGGGTGGCCGCGTTGCGCAGATGATGATTGGTGCCCATCACAACGCCCGCCTCGCGGGCCGCGGCGACCATCGCGTGTGCGTCCTCAAGCGTCAGCGCCAACGGTTTTTCGCACAGCACATGCTTGCCGGCGCGCGCGGCGGCAATTGCCTGATCCCGATGCTTCTCATTCGTCGTCGAGATGTAGATCGCATCGACGTTGCCGTCCGCCAGCAGCGCTTCGACAGAGTCGAACGAGGACGGAATGTCGTTTTCCGCCGCGTAGGATTTCGCGCGGTCGGCACTGGCGCTCATCACCGCCACGACCTCGCCGTCAGGCTGGCTGCGAATGGCGTCGATCACGAACTGCCGGGCGATGTTGCTGGCCCCGATGAGGCCCCACCGGATCATGCTCATGCGGCCTCCCGCGCCTTGGCGCCACAGCTTTCACGTATGACCAAATGGACATCGCCGATGGCTTCTTCAGGCCGCGCATCGCCGTGGATCATGCGCAGGACGGTTTGGGCGGCGCGCTCACCCAGGCCGCCACTATCCACCGCCACAGTAGTAAGCGCCGGGGAGGCATACCGCGCATCCGCCACATCGTCGAAACCAACTACAGCGAAGTCGGAGCCGGCGGACAGGCCACGAACCTTCAACCCCGACAAGACGCCAAACGCGACAACGTCGTTGAAACACAGGACAGCCGTCGGCGTATCGGAAAGAGCCATGACCTCGCCCAGCGCCGCCTCACCGCCCTCTCGATTGGGCGGTCCGACAACAATCAACTCAGGATCAACGTCGATGTTTGCCGCTTCGAGAGCCAGACGATAGCCGCCTGACCGCTCGGCGTGGGCGAACGTATCGCGATAGCCGCCGAGGAAGGCGATGCGCCGGTGACCCAGCGAGAGCAAATGTTCCGTCGCCTTGCGGCCGCCGCGCTGGTTGTCGGGAATGACACTGGCCGCCTTTGCGCCCAGCACACGGCGCATGGCCAGCACGACTGGCACGCCGTCCCGGTTCAGATCCTTAAACGCATCGCGCGGCGTTCCACGGCTGGGGCAGACGATCAAACCCGCGACCCCTTGCTCACGCAGGGAACGCAGGACTTCGGCCTGACGCCATGGATTCTCGGCTGAATTGGCGATGAATGGGACATAGCCCGCCGTTTGAAACACCCGCTCAATACCAACCGCCAATTCGGCGAAGAAGGGGTTGGCAAGATCATTGATGACCATGCCCACCATGTTCGACCGCGCCTGCCGCAAATTCGCGGCGCTGCGGTTATAGACATAGCCAAGCTCGTCGATCGATCGCCGAACCCGCTGCCTGGTTTCTTCCTTGACCAGCGAACTGGATTGCAGAACGAGGGACACAGTCGACTTCGACACGCCGGCATGGCGTGCAATGTCGATCAATGTCACCCGACGACGGCGCGTGGCCGCATCCTTCAGTTCTGCGATCAGTGTTCTGTCCTGCCCTATGGCTATCGGCCGGCGCTGCGGCGACAGCGATATTTGGATCGTTCCAATAAATCCATAACGCCACAACCGCTTAGCGTCAAGCCCGCAATCAGCGTCTAGTCCGACTCGCAACTCGGCTGAGCAACGCCAGGTTAACGAAGCTATCATTCATCAAACGACTAGAATAGAGCCTTGAGTTTTTCCAGATGGACTGAGCTGTCAAGAGTCGCAAAGCTGGCCAGAAAATTAGAACGTTCCAAGTCTACAGCGCATGTGTTGCGACGAAACACGTCGATAGGCAAACTGGTTTGAAGACAACGGGCCTGACTTGTTGGTCGGTGTTAGTCATTTCCGGTAGGGTCGCGGCTCGCACAGATTGCCGACGAAATGAACCAGCAAGGAGTCGACGCCGGTGAACATCAAGACGATTGCCTTATGCTTGGCTGCAATGGCCCTTGGCCAACAGGCTGCCGCGCAATCACTGCCGCCGCCTTTGAACCAGGAAGGCGGCCAGATCGCACTGGTCAGATATCTTTCGACAGGCGATTTCATGTCCTCGTACTTCGACGGCGCCGAGCGTCAGGCAGATGCCCTTGGGCTCACCGTTTTGGACTTTGATAGCCTTGAGGACGCCGACCGACAGGCGTCAATGATCGACGAAGCAATCAGCAAGGGCGTCGGCGGTATCATCGTTCAACTTGGCGACGCGCAGTCTCTGCAAGAGGCGACTGAGCGCGCAGTCGAGGCCGGCATTCCCGTCATCGCGACCGGGGTGGACCTTGCCAATCCTGCAATCCCACAGGTCGAGCAGAATGACGAGGAACTGGCTCGCCTCGTGCTTCAGCAGGCTGTCGATGATCTCGGGGAGAGTTTTACGGCCGGCTATGTCTACGTATCCGGCGTCGAGCCACTTGATCGGCGTGACGAAGTTTGGCGCACGTTCCAAGCACGCTTCTCCGGCATCGATCAGATTGCCGAATGGGGATCACTGGAGGCACCTATTGCCCAATCCGTCTCTAACCAAACCGCGGATGCGCTGCGCGCCAATCCAGGAATCGGGATGATCTTCGCGCCCTTTGATGAATTCGCTAGAGGCGTCAACACGGCCGTCAACGATGCCGGCTTGTCGGACCTGGTACGCATCTATTCGGTCGACATCTCGACATCCGACATTCAGGAAATGACCGCCCGAGACAGCGCTTGGGTGGCGACCGCGGCAACAGATGCGTCCCTGATTGGAGAGGTCTCCGTCAGAGCATTGGCCATGCTCATGGTCGGCGAAGATCCAGGAACCTTGGTGACAATTCCGCCCACCTTGATCACCAGACAAATGCTGGTCCGTCACGACATCACCAATATCGAGCAACTAGCGGAAACCGAGCCTAGCTTTGCGCAAACCGATGTCGCGACGCCGGATTGGATGCCTATACCCACACGCTGACTACAGGTCCCACACCAGCTTGGTGTCAGCCGATTTTGTGTTAGACACGGGGTCATCCAGGCCAAAATGCCAAGACCGTCACCTAAGGAGACCTCCGTGCCACTGCGCAGCCAAGAATGGTGGAACAACTCAGCCAACCCAGACATGACTGCGCTCTATCTGGAGCGTTATCTGAACTACGGGCTGACGCGCGAGGAATTGCAATCGGGGCGACCGGTCATCGGGATCGCCCAGACCGGCAGCGATCTGGCCCCCTGCAACCGACATCATGTGGAGCTTGCGGATCGGGTAAAGGCCGGCATTCGTGATGCGGGTGGCATCCCACTAGAATTTCCAATCCATCCCATTCAGGAGACCGGGAAGCGGCCGACCGCCGCGCTGGACCGCAATCTCGCCTACCTGTCCCTGGTCGAGGTGCTTTACGGGTACCCGCTTGACGGCGTGGTTTTAACAACCGGCTGCGACAAGACCACACCGGCCTGCATCATGGGCGCGGCGACCGTGAACATTCCCGCGATCGTTCTTTCCGGTGGACCGATGTTGGATGGCTGGGACGAGGGGCGGCTTGTTGGCTCTGGCACCGTAATCTGGGATGCACGCCAACGACTGGCTGCTGGTGAGATCGACAATGATCGCTTCATGGAGTTGGCGGCAGCAGGCGCCCCTTCGATCGGTCACTGCAACACGATGGGCACCGCCCTATCTATGAACAGCCTGGCCGAGGCGCTCGGCATGTCCCTGCCCGGATGCGCTGCCATCCCCGCCCCATATCGCGAGAGGGGGCAAATGGCGTACGAGACCGGACGGCGTGCGGTGGCCATGGTGCACGAGGATTTGCGGCCATCGGACATCATGACAAAGCAGGCGTTCGAAAACGCCGTTGCGGCCTCCACCGCGATTGGCGGCTCGTCCAATTGCCCACCCCATCTGATCGCCATTGCGCGGCATATGGGCGTCGACCTGACCGTCGACGATTGGCAACGTGTCGGCGCCGATCTGCCATTGCTGGTGAACTGCCAACCCGCCGGCAAGCATCTCGGCGAGGGCTTTCATAGAGCCGGCGGCATGAAGATGGTCATGGCGGAACTGGACCGCGCCGGTGTCATTCATGGCAATGCGATGACGGTCACAGGCAGATCCATGTCCGAGAACGTGGCTAACGTGCCCGCTCCGGATGGCGACGTCATCCGTCCGTTCGCTGAACCGCTAATGGAAAAGGCGGGTTTCGTGGTGATGAGCGGCAATCTATTCGATGCAGCGGTGATGAAAACCAGCGTCATCAGCGACGCGTTCCGCTCGAAATACCTCTCAATGCCCGGTTCGGAAGGGTCCTTCGAAGCGCGGGCGATCGTCTTCGAGGGTCCGGAAGATTATCACGATCGCATCAACGATCCTGCCCTGGCAATCGACGCGAACTGCATTCTCGTGATCCGCAATTGCGGCCCGGTTGGCTATCCGGGTTCGGCCGAAGTTGTGAACATGCAGCCGCCCGATGCCCTGATCAAACAGGGGATCACGGAACTCCCCTGTCTAGGCGATGGCCGCCAAAGCGGCACTTCCGCGAGCCCATCGATCCTGAACGCATCCCCAGAGGCGGCCGTTGGCGGTGGTCTGGCGATCCTGCGCACTGGGGACATGGTCCGCGTGGACATCAACCAAAGGCGTGTCGACCTTCTGGCCGACGATACCGAGTTAGAACAGCGATACGCCGATCTCGAAGTCGAAATCGCCGAAGATCAAACGCCCTGGCAGGAGATTTATAGGTCGCAAGTCGACCAGCTTTCCCAAGGCGCGTGCCTCGCGCCGGCCACCCTTTTCCTAGACATAGCGAGAAGTAAGGGAACGCCTCGTCACTCTCACTAGGGACTCGCACCTCGCTGTAGCCACGAAATCATGGCGGCATTGACGGCATCGGGCCGTTCCAACGTTGTCAGGTGGCCGCAGTTAGGGATCAGTACCAGATCGGCATTAGGAATGCGCTCGGCCATAATCCGATGCCGCGCGGCCGGGCATGCCTGGTCATCTTCTCCACAGCCGACAAGGGTCGGCACGGCGATCGTTGGCAACACCGGCCAATTGTCGTGCCGATCCCGCAACGCCAGGGATTGCCTGCGAAACACGTCAATGCCCATGTCGTTGGCCATTTCGACGAGCGTTTCGACCAGGTCCGGGCGGGAAGAAGACAATTCGCCGAGATAAAGCGGGGCAAACTCTTCCCTCGTCATCCGTTCCAGTTCGCCCAATTCGGCTCTTTTAATCTGGTGGTCACGCTGTCGGCGCTGATCATTGGTGAAGACTCCTGGGTTGGTGTCCCATAGCGCGACATGGGTGACCCTTTCAGGGGCAAGCCTCATCACTTCCATCGCGACGATTCCGCCCATCGAAAGACCTGCGATCGCACATGGCTGGCTTCCAATCGCGCCGATGACAACCCGCGCCTGACCCGTCAGCGTGTCCGCCCCCGTCAAGTCCACGACATCGATATTTGCTAACGTCTGCAAAGCCTCAATTTGGGGCGTCCACACTCTGGCGTCGCACATAAGGCCTGGAATAAGGAGAAGGCGACTTGGCGACATGAACAATCGGGTCAAAAACGTCTCGAAACTAGCGATCAATAGCCGTATTGGCTCTCATGGACCTGGCTTTAGGTCTTGCCCACCAATAGCGAAGACCGGTATCATGCATCGCATTGCATACGAATGCAACGCGATAGAATTCAAGTGGTGTGAGGCCGGAGTCATGGTGCGTTATCTCAAGCGCGGTGCCGATACAAAAGATGTCGACGAGGCCGATGCAAAAGTGCGGCAAACAGTGGAAGCGACGCTTTCCAGCATAGCCGAGCGCGGCGATGCGGCCGTTCGGGAGCTTTCGGCCAAGTTCGACAACTGGTCTCCGGAGAATTATCGCCTCTCCGAGCAGGATATCGAAGCGGCCCTCTCGCGTGTTTCCAAGCGCGACTTAGAAGACATTCGCTTTGCCCAGGCTCAGGTTCGCAACTTCGCGGAGAAGCAGAAGGCCTGTCTAACCGACCTTGAAGTCCCGACTCTGGACGGCGTCGTACTGGGCCATCGGAACATCCCGGTCAACGCTGTCGGATGCTATGTGCCGGGCGGCAAGTATCCCATGGTCGCTTCAGCGCATATGAGTGTGGTGACCGCCAAGGTCGCCGGGGTGAAGCGCATCGTCGCGTCCGCACCACCGCATGATGGCGGCCCTCACCCCGCGATCGTCGCAGCAATGCACATGGCCGGAGCAGACGAGATCCTGGTCCTGGGCGGCATTCAGGCTGTGGGGGCGATGGCCCTGGGAACCGAGACCGTCGAGCCGGTCGACATGCTGGTCGGTCCGGGCAACATGTTCGTCGCCGAAGCAAAACGGCAGCTGTTTGGCCGTGTCGGCATCGATCTCTTCGCAGGACCGACCGAAACGTTGGTCATCGCCGATGACAGCGTCGACGGAGAGATCTGCGCAGTGGATTTGCTGGGGCAGGCTGAGCACGGCCCCACCTCTCCGGCCGTGTTGCTGACCAATTCCGAAGAGCTGGCCCATGCAACGCTTGCCGAAGTCGAACGTCAATTGGGTATCTTGCCCACCGCCGATATCGCAAGGCAATCCTGGGCCGACTTCGGCGCCGTGATCGTTTGCGACAGCGAAGAGGAAATGGTCGCCGAGGCCGACAGGCTCGCCTTTGAACATGTCCAGGTCATGACCCGGAACCCTGACTATTTCCTGGAGAACATGACTAACTATGGAGCGTTGTTCCTCGGCCCCAGAACCAACGTCGCCTACGGCGATAAGGTGATCGGCACTAATCACACACTGCCGACAAAGCGGGCCGCACGCTATACGGGCGGACTTTGGGTCGGCAAATTCATGAAGACCTGCACCTATCAGCGGGTGCTGACGGATGAAGCGTCTGCCGAGGTTGGCGCCTATTGTTCGCGCCTTTGCGCGCTCGAAGGCTTCTCCGGACATGGCGAACAGGCCAACATCCGCTTGCGTCGCTACGGCCGACGCAATATAGCGGCGTACACAGCAGCGGAATGAACTGGTCGACCGGCCAAGGTCGCCAATAACGAAAGGTCGAAAGCATGCGCCGAGGCAAGGTCACGTCCATCGATGTGGCGCGCCTTGCCAACGTGTCGCAATCTGCTGTCAGCCGGACCTTCACCCCTGGTGCTAGCGTTTCGGAGGAAACCAAGCGCAAGGTGCTGACGGCCGCAAATGCGCTCGGTTACCGGCCCAACGCCATCGCGCGCACGCTGATCACCCAGCGCTCTCGGATCATCGGTGTCGTCGTCGCCTATCTCGACAATCAGTTCTATCCGCTGGTTCTGGAATGGCTGTCCCGAGACCTTCAAAAGCGCGGCTATCATATCCTGATGTTCATGGCAGACACGGGCGACGCAGATCATGTCCTGCCTGAGATTCTGCAATATCAGATCGATGGCATCGTCATGGCGTCGGCGACATTGTCCTCGGGCCTCGCCCAAGAATGCGCAGATGCCGGCATACCGGTCGTGCTGTTCAACCGGACCGTCCCGCGATCGCCCGCGAGCAGCGTGACGTCAGACAATGTCGATGGTGGGCGCCAAATCGCAAGGTTCCTAGTCGATGGCGGCCATGAGCGTATCGGCTTCATTGCCGGCGACCCGGACTCGTCGACCAATCGGGATCGAGAGGGCGGTTTTCTTGAGGAGATGAACCGCTTAGGTCAGCGCTGCTGGGCGCGCGAGGTCGGCAACTATTCACTCGCTGGTGCAGTCGATGCAACCGAGCGGCTGTTCGGGCATGCTGAGCGACCTGACGCGGTCTTCGTGGCCAACGATCATATGGCGATCGCAGTTATGGACACGCTTCGCTACAAGCTGGGCCTGTCGATACCCGACGACGTGTCGGTGGTCGGATACGACAATGTGCCCCAGGCCCATTGGCCGTCCTATAATCTGACCACCGTCGAACAACCGCCAAAGCCTATGATCGAAGCAACCGTCGACGTGCTTATGGGCCAGATCGAAAGCCGCTCGGTACGCCGTGACGCCATTGAGGTTCCCGGGCGGCTCGTCGTTCGAGCATCCGCACGCATACCGGAAGGCTACCGGGTGGAAGAAGAAAACGCCTCCGCGCTGGAACTGCGATAGGGCGTCGACTTCGTTTGCTGGTCCCGGCGGCCGCCGTCACGGGTGTCGGGATCTAGTCCTCGGCAGTCGGCAGCTTTTCCATCGCAACACGATACGCGCTCGCAAAGGAAGTCAGCGTATCAATGACCGCCAATAGCTTATCGGGTTCTAAAGACGAAAAGCGCGCGCGGACTGCGCCCCCTACCTCCCGGTACAACATGTCGATACGAGTGTAAGCATCGGGGGGAATTCTCACTTCGATAACCCGCCGATCGGTCGAAGAGCGCTTCCTTTCGACGAAGCCCGCCTGTTCGAGCCTATCGACAAGCGCCGTAACCGACCCACTGGTCAATCCGGTTTTCTTGCCGATTTCGCTGGCCATCAACGGCCCGTTCTTAAGCAAATTCAAGCACCTAAGATCGTTGCGATGGATGCCAAGCGCATCGGAAATAGCAATATCGACCGCGTCTATGGCCGCATGGACGGACCGGGCGGCCTCGATCAACTCGTCGAGAGGGGCGCCGGAGCCCCTCCCTTTATCTTGATTATCAAGTTTCTTCATGACATGAACTATATCTCAAGAATTTGGCCCATCCAACACTCGCAAAAAGCCAGGGGCCACCAGTCCGGGGCGTCTCACGATGACATCTGACACATCTGCAGAAGACCATACCGGCATTGAGCCGCACAGAATCGTTTATCCGATCGGTGCAATGTGCGCCGCAAGCGGCGTTCTCTATGGCTACAATCTCGGCGTCATAGCCGGCGCCATTCTGTTCATCGTGGAAGACTTCGGGTTATCCGCCACGTTGAAGGAAATCGCCATCAGCGCATCGCTGTTTGGCGCCATGTTCGGCGCCCTGGTTGGCGGCAAACTGGCCGACTTGATCGGACGTCGTCGCACAATCATCTTCGGCGCCGCGCTTGGAATGCTGGCCGCTCTCGTCGGCTCGCTGTCGACTGAAATATGGTTGCTGATAGGCCACCGCGTGTTCGTCGGGTTCTCTTTCGGCGTTCTGGCTTGCGTAACGCCATTGTTTGTTGCCGAGGTTTCACCGACGAACCAAAGGGGGCGGCTCGGCGCCTTGTTCTCCGTCGCCCTGATGGTCGGATTGTTATGTTCCTATCTGGCCGATTTCATTTTCAGCGGATCAGCCATCGGATGGCGGTGGATGTTCCTGGTTGGCCTTGCGCCCGCAGTGCCTGTGATCGCCATCATGCTCTTTTTGCCTGAAAGCCCGCGCTGGCTTCTCGCCCGCGGCGCCGTGGAAGGGGCCAGGAAAAGCCTTCGCAAACTGCACGGATCATCAAACGTCGAAACGGACATCGCAACTCTTCAGGACGGCCTAAGGGCATCCAAAGGAGGTTTTGCAGAACTCGCCAACCCGATGGTCAAAATGGCATTGATTGCTGGCGTCGGCCTTGCAGTCGTACGCCAGGGCACCGGCGTTGCAATCAGCACGTTCTGTTCCCCGGAACTGTTTCAGCTTGCTGGCTTCAACTCAACCACCGTCGATCTTCTTGGCACGGTTGGTGTCGGTGCCGTCTACGTCGTCATGACCATTATCGCCCTGTGGTTGGTCGACCGACTGGGTCGCCGGCCTTTGTTGCTGGGCGGTCTTTTCGGCATGATTGCTGGGTTTGCGTTGTTGTTTACGGTCCTTCAGGTGCCTGATATGACCCAACTGACCGGCTGGCTTGCCGTCTCAGGATTGGTTCTGTTCGTTGCTGCGTTTGCCCTCGGTCCGGGCGCCGTCGTCTTTTTGCTGATTTCAGAGATTTTTCCGCAGCAGATCAGAGGAATCGGCATGGGGATCGCCAATTTCACCCTGTGGGGCGTTTACCTGCTTTCGACACTCACGTTCCCAATATTGCTGCACCTAACCGGCAAATCGGGACCCTTTCTCGTCTACACCCTGCTCGGCGTGGCAGCATGGCTTTTTGTCTACAAAGTCATTCCGGAAACCAAGGGCCGCAGCCTGGAAGAAATCCAGTCGCGATGGCGAAACCAGAGACCCGGATCGCCTAAGTCCGCTCAGGCATAATCCAAGCTTAAATGTTTTTGCTGGCTAACGCGGCACCGTCGGACAGGGTTTTCAGCTTAGCGTACGCAATCTCAGGATCGATCGCGCCGAAACCGGCGAAGGTACCAAAGCCGCAATCCGATCCGGCAATGACACGATCGGCGCCGACAATATCGATGAAGGGTTGCAGCCGCTGGGCCACCAGTTCGGGATGTTCCACAAAGTTGGTCGTCGTATCGACCACGCCGGGAACAAGGATCTTGTCATCCGGAATCTCGGATTTGCGATCGCGAAACACTGTCCATTCATGCGCATGGCGCGGATTGGAGGTTTCGAACAGGATCGAGCTGGCGCGAACTTTCATCAGCGTTGCAAAGACACGGTCCATGCCGATGTCGCAGACATGCGGTCCCTCATAGTTACCCCAGCAGATATGGGCACGCACGCGTTCCGGAGGGATGTCGGCAAGAGCTTGGTTCAAGACCTCGACGTGCCGGTCTGCGATGGCAACGAATTCTTCGTCAGAGAGGTCCGTAAACAGCATGTGCCGGGACAGGGCGAGGTCAGGGCAGTCGAGCTGGAGGTCAAGGCCGGCGGCCACTATGGCCTCGTATTCTGGCTTCATCGCCTCGCCCAGCGCTTCTAGATAGGCGTCGCGGTCGGGATAGTAGGCGTTTGCCAGGAACAGCGAGATGACGCCTGGAGACGCAGCATTCATGAAACCACGCTCACGACCAGCCGCCTTCATGGCCGTCTTCAAGTTGGCGATGTCGGCCAGTAAGTCGCCTTCATCCTTGGACGCAACCGGACCCACGCATTGCGGACGCGCATATTGCGGTGTGCCCCCGCTTTCCGCCAAACGCTTCAGAAAGCTAGGAAACATTTTCAAGTCAGCAGGCGCGTTACGCGGGCTGTCGCCATCGAAGCCCGTGTAGCGGTCTTTTACGTAGGTCGCATACGAGATCTTCGAGGTCTCGCCGTCCGAGACGATCTCGATTCCGGCCTCCGCCTGGCGCGCGACGGTTTTGGCGCACTCCTCGCGCATGCAGGTCTCAAACTCTGACTTGTCGTAAGGTTCGCCGCGCTCGCGGGCAAAGATAAAATCAACCACACGTTGGCTGCGCGGCAGCGAGCCGACATGTGTTGTTGCAATATGTCCCATACATCCCCTTAGTTTCGCGTTGGCCCCGCCGGATCGTCGGTATCTCTCACGCGAAACAGGGCGGTATCTCCGCTTCGGTTCGGCGCCAGCGATCGTTGGAGGCCCGGCGGTACAGTGCAGACATCCCCCGGCGCCAATGTGACCTCCGCGCCATTCCATGCCAAGCGCCAATATCCGCGATGCACCATCAGGACTTCGTTGCGCTCAGTCGCGTAAGGCTCGCCATCGCCATTCTGCAAAAAGCTGACTTCAAAGCCAGGCCGGTCGCAGATCATGGCATCGTTGTCGGGGCCAATGACCGTCACAGGGCCGTCCTTAGACAGAGATTTCATATCCCAGTAGCGCTTTACAAAATAGGGCACGACCTCAGAAGGCGGCGTTTCAGGGAAGGCCTCCAGCTCTTCCAACGTCAGCAGTGGCATTGGCGCGACGCCATTGGGTAGGTGCTCGCCCTTGGCGGTGTCGTAGAGAACCCCAGTCTCAGCCAGCACAAGACCGTGCGCTTGCGCTGCCTCGATGACATGGGGTGCCCAGATGACGCCGCCGCCGGCATCGTCGCCGCCGAGGATGGCCATGATCATCCCGTAGTCGTCGCCGATATTCTCAAAGCCGCGAAAGATGCCGGTCGGAATATCGAAGATATCGCCTTCCTCCAACACTACCTCGCCGGCCGTGCCGTGCTGGCCCCAGAAGAAACGCCAGCGGCCGGATTGAACGTAGAAAACCTCGGCCGTCCGGTGAGAATGCATCGAGTTCGAGCATTTCGGCGGCTGGCCGGCCGCGCCGATATTGAAACCCGGCGTCTCCTTGATGTGGACATGCTGGTCGGGACTTTCAGACACGCCGCCGCCAATGATCGTGAAGTTTTCCTTTTGGTCGGAGCCTGGCGTGTGCGCGTCGATGAAGGCCGTCTTACAGGGCTTCAAATCGCCATAGCGGACAATCCGCCGTTCCATTTCCTGCGCATTCATCACCGTTATCCCGTGTGCATGAGGATCTGTTTCCAGATCGCCGTCTCGTCGATCGCAATCCATTCGCGTCGGAGGCCCCATGGGCCAAACTCGGCATGAGAAATGCCCATCACATAGACTTCGGCCCCAGTTGGCGGGCCGAAGCTGCCCCAGCCATCATGGCGGCCATGGAGGGACCAGCGCAGCGCTGCCCTCGGCGGCATCATGGGGTCGTCGCGGCCGATCTGGTGGTGGATATCGAACTTGGCGGAAGGGAAGGATGCGCGAAGGCCGAGCCAGAATCGATCGGCTGCCTCCCGCCCATGGCCGGTCACGCTGCCCGGCAGCTCCAGCTGGCAGGCCCTGTCGTAGGACCGCTCAATGACCGCGAGGTCAGCCGACACGATGCCGGTCAGAATATCGGCATAGGTCTGGCCATGCGGGTTGTCATTGCCGCGCCCTTGATAGCCGCCGTCGACATCCATTGCCGGCGTGAAGGCCGGTGTGGCGGACTCGGGCCCGCCCTCCGCAGCGATGCGGTCTGCCGCATATTGTTTCGGATCGATGCCGAGTTGCCTCACCACCGCGCCTTGATCGCGGATGAGCCACTCGTCGAACACCTGGTTATTGCGGCAGGCGCAATCGGCAATGATGCGGTAGCGCAGCTTTTTTCCGGTAGCTGGACCGTAAACCCCGTCGCCGAGATGGGTCGCGGCCGAGATGATCCGGTGCGAGGACAGATAGCCGGACTCGTCATCGCCCGACCAAATCACGTCCTCACCTAGAAGGGTCCGGTCTGGAAATTCGGCCAGTGTCGCTAAGGTCGCAGCGATCACATTGCCATTGCCGACAACGAGAGACGCCGGCGAGCGTACCGGTCCATCCGCGCCGTAATAGTCGAGGATCGACTGGATGTTCCGGTCTTCCCAGATCTCCTTGGTGATGCCCAGAATGTAGTCCGGTAAGTCGCGGAATTTGGGGTCGAAGCCTTTCATTGCTTAAGCCTCGTCCGCTCGGTCCGGGCGTGGCGCCGGCGCGCGACCCTCATCGTACTTTTCCCAGCCATGGCCATTAAATGGGTCAACCCCGAGTTGGCGCATGACATGGGGAAAGTCGATCATCACCCAATTGTCGACGATCTTGCCGTCTTGGACCTTCCAGAAATCCATGAAACGGATTTCGACCCGCTTGCCGGTCGGGGCGATGCCCATGAACTCGCCGTCGTGGGTTGCCTCCTGGCGGCCGAACGCGGCCATCCACTCGCCTTCCGCCAGGCGGGCCTCATCGACACAGACCTTGTCCTTAAAGGCCGCTTGGAAGGGCCGCTGCCAATTGTCTTGGAATTCCTTCAGCCCGTTCTTGGTGCCGCAGCCGGCGTTGCCCATCCACCGGAAGGAGTCGCTGAAGAACGACCCGATACCATCGATCACATGGTCATTAAGGGCATCGACCATGCCCTCAACAACGGCCCTCGTGTCCTCCGTCTTTGTCATATCGTTGTCGCGCGTCAACGCGGCTTGAACAGGGCGCGAACCCTTCATGATCACTCTTTCTTGGCAACGGTCAGCCCTTCACCGCCCCCGCGGTCAGGCCCGAAACAATTTGGCGTTGGAACACCATAATGAGAATGAACAGCGGCGCGATGATCGACACTGCCGCGGCGACAGCTTCGACCTGGTCCGTGGTGGTCGTCTCGCGGTTGAAATAGCCACTGATGGCCGGGACCATCGTTTGCGACTGAGCGTCCAGCAGCAGCGAGGTCACCAGGTAGTCGTTGTAGGCCAACAGGAACGAGAACAGGCCTGTCGTGATCACGCCGGGCCACATGACCGGGATGATGACCCGGCGGAAGGCCTGGAAGTGAGAGCAGCCATCGACCCGTGCGGCCTCATCAAGCTCGGCGGGAATGCTCATGAAGAAGGAGCGCAGCATCCAGATGGTGAATGGTTGGTTAATCGAGACCAGCACGATGATCACCGCCCAGTGTCGGCCGTAGAGCGTCGGCGGTTCGTCGCTAAACAGATTGAAGAACCAACCGACCGCACCCGACTCCCACAAGGGCATCAGGATTTCCCGCGAGTTCACGAAGGGCGGCAGATAGCCAGTGACCAGAACGGAGTGCGGCAGCGCCCTGAAGATGAGCGCAGCAATTAAGAGCCAAAAGGCCAGATTCGAGCCCGTGCGTGCTATCGCATAGGCGGCGAGCGTGCCGACCGTCAGCGATATCGTAACCACGCCGGCGGTGACGATCAGCGAGTTGATGAATTGGTGATAGAACGCGTTCTCGACCCAGACCGAATAATAGTGGGTAAGCGTTGCGCCGAGAATTGGGTCAAGCAGGAACCCGCCACCCAATGCGTCGCGTAGACCAGCCGAAACGGCGGGGACGATGCCGACAAAGAAGATTACCACCGCGATCGTGTAGATCAAGGTGGCGACGATCCAGCCAAGCCAGGCTTGGCCGGCAATGCTCACCATCCTGGCGAGACCTGCGAGGTGTCTGGCAAACCGAATGGTAAAGTAGATGCCGACGATGCCCAGGACGATATCGAGTGGCGACAGGCCGCCAACCTCCAACCGCGTGTCGGGGCCAAAGATCACGGCCAGCGGATCGGAGGAAAACGAGTCCACCGGCAGCTTGAAGGACATCACCGCGATCCAGAATAGCGGGAACGCCGCGATCAGCATCCAGACCACCAGAAACACGCCGCTAGTCAGCCTGAGGCCGAGGGGTTGTCGAAGAGCTTCGGCTTGCGGTTGGGACATGGGTCAGCCTCCCCTCAGCTTCCGCGATGATCGCGCCAAGTGCGACGCAGCAGCGGTATCAACAAGATGACGATGCCGAGCATTGTGAGCATCGAGGCGGCGGACGCCCGCGAGATCGCCCGATTGCCGCTATCGTCCGGCGTCAGGAAATTGAACGTCAGCCATTGCAAGGTGATGCGGTGGGCCTCCGAACGGAAACCGATGACCTCATCGAATGCCCGGTACGCGTCCATCAAGTGGATGAGCGCGATGAAAATGACCAGCGGCATCAGATGCGGAATGATCACATAGCGCAGCCGTTCGAACCGCGACGCCCCATCGACGATGGCAGATTCCAACGTGTCCTGATTCACCGTTTGCAAACCGGCATAGAAGATAACGAAGGCGAACGGCGCGACGTGCCACACACGGTAGAACATCATCAACACTTCGTACGCCCAGCCATGAGCGAAGACGGCAATATCTTCGTTAAATATGCCCTCCATAGCCGCCGTCAGGATACCGTCGCCCACGAACATCCACCGGATCGCAAGAGCCCCGATCACCGGTGTAATGATAAAGGGCAGCAGCGATACGAAGATTACTGGGCCGCGCAAGCTGCGGACGGCGTTGTTGACGGCAAGGGCAATCAAGAGGCCAACAACGATAACCAGCGGAAGCGTGATCAAGGTGAACGTGACGGTAAAGCGCAATGCCTTGTAAAAATCGATGTCAAGAATGGCCGCAAGACCGCCACCGCCTGATGATAGTGCCTCTCCAACCGCCTCGGGCTGCAGCAGAATACGGTAAGTCTCCCAACCCACAAACGAGGTCTCGGTCACCGGGTCGCCATTGTCGTCGAGAACTCGGCGGCTCTGAATCTCCTCCGTACATACCGGGTTCGGAAAGCCCGGCGTGCAGGTCTCGACCGTGACCTCTTCGAAGACATTTTGAGTGAGGTAGAAACTCTGAATGAAGACGCTGACAAGCGGCGCCGCCATGAAGACCAGCATCAACACCACGGACGGTGCGACAAACGCAAAAAAGGTGCTTCTTTTCATGGACTGACCTCGCCGCTAGGGGGCCGCCCCAGCGCCCAATCGGCGCTGAGGCAACCGACCCGTTTTGCTCGGTTACTGAACCAGGCCGCTCTCGCGGGCCGCGGTTAGATAGGCCTCTTCGGCATCAGCCAGCGCCTGCTCAGCAGATTCCGCTCCAATGAGGAAATCGGAAAGATTATCGCCAAGAGCGGTGTGCATCAGGCCCATTTCGGTCGAGGCCGGATAGGCTGGCGTGCCGCCCATCAGGTTGGCGATGGCGCCTTCCGACAGACGGTTAGGCTCGTACCCGTCGATCAGCCAGATGGCGGCGTCGTTGTGGGCCTGCACCATCTCGGCATCCATGCCTTCCATAGCGACCTGGAAGGCTGCGGCGGCTTCCTCGTCGGAGATGTTCTCGGCGATCACAATGCCATCCCACCAGACCGTCGAGGCTGGCGCCCCGCCTTCGACCGCCGACGGAGCGGCTGCCATGGTGACCATTTCAACCACCTGCGACTCGGCCGGATCATCCATCGCACCGGCGCGCGAGGCCCACAGTACGGCCATGGCGATATCGCCTTGCTGGAATTGCTGCTGAACATAGGTGGAGTCAGACCCCAGATATTCGGGGTCCATATACTCGGTCAGCGCCTGCATCATTTCGAGCGCGGCGACGCCATTTTCGTTGTTGATCGACGGGGTCTTGTCGTCGTTGAACAAGGAACCTCCGAAGCCGAGATACATGTTCACGAACTCTTCGGCGAGGTTCCAGCCGGTGCGGTAGGTGCCGCCCACGGGATAGTCGACGACGCCCGCCTCCTGGATCGCGGCGGCGGTCTCGAGCATCTCGTCATAGGTCGTCGGAACCTCCAGACCGAGCTCGTCGAATATGTCCTGCCGGTACATGAGGTGCTGGGTGTTCACCATCATGGCAATGGCCATGATGTCGCCGTCGATCGAGATCAGCTGGTTGGGCGTCAACTGCTCGCCATACTGCTCGACCAGATCATTCAGCGGGCGGATCGTGCCGTCATTCAGCAACGGCACCAGGGTGCCGTTTGCGACGCCGCCGATGTGATAGAGAGACGGGTCAGCCGCAAAGCCGGTCGGCTGCTTGGTCCGGAACTCCTGGTCCAGTTCGGCTTCGAAATTGCCGCATTCGGCCATCGCGTCGGTCACCGCGTACCAGGCCTCGAACCCGGCCGACAGGGACGAAATCGGGATTTCGTTTTCGTATTCGCAAGCGGCGAATGCTGCGGTTGAAACCAGCGATCCGGCCGTGGCCAGAAGAAGTGTCCTAAACATCATGTGTTTTCCCTGTTTGGCTGTCACGAAAGCTGCCGGATTTGGTTTTGGCCGGCGGTTAAGCGGCGAGATTCATGCGCTCGCCCGTTTCTGGTTTGAACAGGTGGCAGATCCCTGACGGAATGCTGAAGGTGACAGAATCACCAATCTCGGCCCGGTATTCCTTGTCCGCCTTTACCGAGATCAACGCGCCGCCAGCGCGGACCGTCACCATCGTTGAATCGCCGAGCAGTTCGATGCTGTAGATCGGGGCAGTTACCTGACCGGTCTGGTCGGCACTCACACCAGCATCCTCCGCCCGGTAGCCCAGTGTGGCAGGACCTGACTGGCTGCTGTCCAATCCTTCGATCCTGACATTTTCTCCGGTAAAGACGCCGCCGGAGAGCTCACCCTCCATCAGGTTCATGGCCGGCGAACCGATGAAGCTGGCAACGAACGTATTGGCCGGGGTGTTGTAGATCTCCGTCGGGGTGCCGACCTGCTGGATCTCACCCTTGTTCATGACAACGACCCGGTGGGCGAGCGTCATGGCCTCGATCTGATCGTGGGTCACATAGATCGTGGTGACGTTCAGCTCGTGCTGCAGGTTCTTTAGCTGAGCCCTGGTCGAAACCCGCAACTTGGCGTCGAGATTCGACAGTGGCTCGTCCATCAAGAAGACTTGCGGTTGGCGCACAATCGCTCGGGCGAGCGCCACACGTTGCCTTTGGCCACCGGATAGCGCCGCTGGCTTGCGCTCGAGGAACGGCTCCAGTTCGACCATGTCAGCCGCACGGCGGACCCGTTCGTCATGTTCGCCCTGCGGCACCTTGCGCACCTTCAGGGGGAAGCGGATGTTTTCGTAAACGGTCATGTTCGGATAGAGACCGTAGCTCTGGAACACCATCGCCACATCGCGATCTTTGGGCTCAAGCTTGTTGACCACGCGCCCGCCGATCTCGATGTTGCCGTCCGACGCATCCTCAAGGCCGGCGATCATCCGCATGGTCGTGGTCTTGCCGCAGCCCGACGGACCGAGTAGGACGAGAAACTCGCGATCGGCAATTGTCAGGTCAAAATTGTTGACGCCGACATAAGAGCCCCAGCGCTTGGAGACGTTTTGTAATTTGATTTCCGCCACCCGCGACCTCCGTTGAATAGGGTTGCACGCCACGCTGGACAGCCTGAACAAATCTGATAACAGTTTTTTGCATACGTAGTCAATCCCGTTCCCGAAAACCCGAGAAAGACAGCCATGAGCCCGGTTCGAGACAGCCTGTATCACTTCCTGATTGCATTGAACCGAGCGCCGGACGATTCCCTACCATCGTTGCTTTCAGACAGGGTTGCGAGCAACGCGACATGGAGAGTGGCCCACCCGGTCAATGATCTCGTTGGGCCGGAGCAGATCTTATCTGGCCTAGTTCAGCCGCTGCGCCGCGCGCTTCCCGGTGCGCTCAGGCGAGACGATATATTTATGGGCGGCGTCTCACGCACCGGTTCAGGTGGATGGGTCGCCGCTCTGGGCAACTATGTTGGCAATTTCGTCCAGCCACTCTTCGGTATCACGCCGGACGAGCATCTGGTCTTCCTGCGCTATGGCGAGTTCTACCGGCTCGAAGGTGATCAAATCGTCGAGGCGGTTATCCTGCTCGATCTGCTTGACCTGTTAAGGCAGGTCGGCCGCATGCCACTGCCCAAGCAACTCGGCACAGAAATGCTGTTTCCCGCCCCGGCAACACATGACGGCGTGCTACCGGCCGCCCCCGAACGGTCGGATGCATCGGCAGACCTGGTCGAGGCCATGCTGAGGGATCTGCATGCGTACGATCTCTCGACCTTTCAAAGCCCGGGACAAACGGGGCCTGACGGCTATTGGCGCGAAGACATGCTTTGGTTTGGTCCGGCAGGCATCGGTTCCAACTTCACTTATCCTGGTTTTGACAAGGATCACCGCATCGCATTTCTAACCGCCTTTCCCGATCGCAAAGGCGGCAATCATTTCGCGCGGTTTGGTGATGGCGACTATGTGTGCTCAGGCGGCTGGCCCTCTATGACGGCAACCCATAGCGGCCCCTATCTCGGCGTGCAGGCCACCGATAAGCCCGTAACCGTGCGCGTGATGGATTTCTGGCGAGTCGCTTCGGGCCAGATTGCTGAGAACTGGGTCCTGATCGACATGATCGATCTGTTTATGCAGATGGGGGTCGACTTGTTGGCAAACGCCGAAGAGTTGGCCTGAGCTGTTAGACAATTCGAATTGACCCGCGAAGTGGACCGCGACAGGCTAGCTGCTTGCGACCCAAGAAGGGGCCGTCCGGCCCAGATCTGAAGGAGAGGCTTCATGAACTTGCAATCCTTGTCACTGCGTTTGGCCTTTGGTGGCAGCTTGTGCTGCGCCGTTACGGGAACGGCCATCGCCCAGGGGTTCGAATGGGACTTCAACAACAATTACGCGATTGCCCGCGACGAGACAGGCTATCTGGAAGCCTGGGCCGACGACATTCGCGAAAGCTCAGGCGGCCGGCTGGACATCACCGTCCACAGCGGCGGGTCGATGGGTCTGGCGGACGCCGATGTCTTGCAGTGGCTGGGGGGCGGTGCTGTGGAGTCCGGCTTCGTCTACGCCAATTTCCTGGGACGGGACGCGCCAGCCCTTCAGCTCGCGCTGACCCAAGGTGTGGTCGGCAGCCAGGAAGAACTGGCGATGGCGGTACCGGAACTGCAGGAAATCTTCGAAGAGGCGCTCCCGCCCTTTAACATCCAGATCGTTGGGTATATGGGATTGCCGCCGCTGGGTGTGGCAATCTTCTGCCAAGACGACGCGGTCGACACGTTGGACGAACTGCGAGAAAAGCGCCTGCGGGTCTGGGCCGCCGACCAGGTCAGCACATTCGAACAGCTGGGCGTAGCGGCTGAGATCATCCCGCAAGAGGAGATCTATGTCGCACTGACCACCGGTGTGGTCGATTGCGCGCTCTATCCTCCGCGCTTGGCCCATACCGTCTCGCTGCAGGAGGCGACGGACTACGCCGCTTACCTCTACCCGGTCGCGGCCATTCCCTATGTGATTTCGGTGAACCAGGACGCCTGGAACGCGCTGCCGGAAGATCTGCAGCAGATCGTGATCGAGGCGACCGACAGGCTCTGGGAACGTTCGTCGGACTATTCGGATGCCGCCGCCCAGGACCAAGCAGCTGTCGATGGACTCGGCGAACAGGGGGTTGAGTGGCTCGGCAACTTTTCGGATGAAGATCGCAGGGCCTTTGCCGATGCCGCCGCCGTCGTGTGGGAAACGCGGGTCGATGAGGTCGGTGCGCCGGCACCGGAATATCGTCAGCGCATTTTGGAGGCATTGGGGCGCTGACAATCCTATCGCCGGCGGGGCCGCTTTGCTCCGCCGGCCGTTAGCCCCAAAAGTGTCTGACCCAACACAAACTGGTGCCGAGCCGGGTGGCCCAAGCCGGGTGGCGAGGCCGCCCGGGTTAGCGGTCGTCTACTGGCTGTTGCTGGTCTTGGCCGGCCTCGCGTTGGCTGGTCTCGCCCTGCTGATCTCGGCTAGCGTGCTTCGACGTTATGTGCTGAACAGCCCCATCGCTTGGACCTCGGAAATGGCCGGGCTGTTCTTCGTCTCGCTGTTTTTTCTCTCGATTCCGTTCGTCACGTTCTTCGACAAGCATGTCAGCGTCACGTTGGTGACCCAGTTGCTCAACGCACGCTGGAAGCGGATCGCCGCGGTTCTGGCCAACCTGTTCGTGATGGTGTTCTGCCTTTGGTTTGCCTGGCTTACCGTCCCCTGGCTTGAATTCGCCGGCAGGGTGAATCCGCGCACCATCGTACTGCGCGTCGAACTGATCCCCTGGATGCTGATCTTGCCGATCTCCATGGCGCTGACGGCCTTGGCTATTCTGCACAAAATCGTCCTATTCGTACGACGTCGGCCTTAAAGGTGTTCTGGCCCACATTCTTATCGGTCCTTTCGATTACCGCGCTGACCGGCATGGCGCTCGGGGCCGCGCTCGGCCTGACAGGGCTGGTGATCCTCGAATTCGCCGCCGGCAATGCGGCACGACTGGCTGTCAACACGGTCTGGAACACCCTTAACTCCTTCACGCTTACCGCCATTCCCTTGTTCATCTTCATGGGTGAGATTTTGATGGCCAGCGGCATCAGCCGGCGCGCCTATTCCGCAATCGCCCCCTTGTTCGACCGCGTTCCAGGCTCGCTGCTGCACACGAACATCGCGGTTTCGGCTGCTTTCTCGGCCGTCAGCGGCTCATCGATTTCGACGGCGGCCGCGGTTGGTTCGGTGGCCTATCCAGAAATGAAATCTCGCGGGTACGAACCCCGCCAAGTGATCGGCTCAATAGCGGCGGGTGGCACATTGGGACTACTGATCCCGCCCAGCCTGTCGCTACTAATCTACGGCGCCCTAACCGAGACCTCCATTGGCCAACTTTTCGCCGCTGGGCTTGTCCCCGGCCTGTTGATGGCCGCCATGTTTATGGTCTTCATTTACGTTCGCGTTCGCCTTAAAGGCGAGGTGAACCATACGGGCAGCGACCCAATCCCGCTGGCGCGCGCCTTGATGATGTTGCTGAGCCTTTGGCCGTTGTTCCTGCTGTTTCTGGCGGTGATGGGCAGCATCTTCTTTGGCCTTGCAACACCGACCGAGGCGGCCGCTGTCGGCGTCATCGCTGCCGTTCTGATCGGGTTTTTCGCCGGTGATTTGACCCTCACGCGCCTCTACCACGCGTTGCTGGCGTCCGTCGTCACGTTCACTTCAATCGGCTTCATCTTCGTCGGCGCATTGATACTCGGGCAATCCGTGGCCCTGCTCGGCGTCGCGCGCGAACTGGTCGAGGTTGTCTCGGCAGCCGGCCTTCATCCTTATGTGTTGTTCGCAGCGATCGCGCTCATCTATCTGGCGCTCGGCTGCGTTTTCGACGGGCTGTCGATAATGATCATGACCTTGCCGGTGGTTTATCCGCTGCTAACGGCTCTTGGATTCGATCCGATATGGCTTGGCGTCATCATCACGATCATGGTCGAGATCGGCCTGATCACGCCGCCGGTCGGCCTCAATCTCTATGTTCTGACTGCCATAGCCGGCCGCGACGTCTCCATCGCGGGCGCCGCTCGAGGGGCGATCCCGTATTGGGCGATCATGCTGGCGATGGTGTGTCTGCTGACGCTTCTTCCCGGTATTGCACTCTGGCTGCCGACGTTATTGTTCCGTTAGTTGAGATTGCTCGATCCTTTTCTCTCCCCGGCAACTCGTCTAAGCTTTTAGTTGGTTTCGCAAAGATCGCGAAAGCGATGAATAGCAAGCAGGGGCGTTTAGCATGTCGAGTCTTCGCCCAGCCGGCCTTGGCCCGATCGTTGGTCACACGACGGCGACCAGCGCTCGTATCTGGATCAGGGCCGACCCGGACACCGATTCCAATCGGGACCTGGATTCCCGAACCAGAACCGTTGGTGTCCTCGCCGTCCTGAAGGAAGACGGGCGGGCGCTGCGCAGCAAGCCTTGTTACTATTTCCGCCTGCGTCGCGAATTCGACCGTAGCGGCACGATCAATCTAGGTGTCGACCCTGGAACAGCCGACCTAAAGCCAGACACGCAGTACGTTCTTCGCGCCGGAACCTTGTTGCTGGATGACCCGATCGACGATGATGAGGGGGCGGATTGGGACTATCTGCAGTCCCGCTTACCACCACCCAGGGCATGGCTGGACGATCTGAACCGGCTCCCAGCCGATAAGGCTGAGGCCAGCTTTTCCACCTTTCCAGAAGACACCGCAGACCGGCTAGACTTCCTTCTAGGCTCATGCCGCTATCCCGGTCTGATGTGGAAGATCCGCCATTCAGACCGGATTTTCGAACCGATGGCGAAAATGGGCGCCGATGAGGACGATCCTTCGCCGCCACGTTTCACGCTGATGGTCGGTGATCAGATTTATGCCGACATGTTCCATCGCAGCATCCCGCTGGGACGCGCGGACACCTACGACGAGTTTCGCGAGCGGTATCTAACGGCATTCGGCTCACGCCATATCCGCAGCTTGATGCGCCAAATGCCGACTTACATGATCCTCGATGATCACGAGATCGAGGACAACTGGACCCAGGACAGGCTGCGCCGCAACGCCTCGCATCAACTATTCACCATCGCGATCGATGCCTATCTCAGCTATCAGTGGAGCCATGGGCCGCGCAATTTCGGCAAGCGGCTCTATTACACCTTCGATGTTGGCGACTATCCCTTCTTCGTTCTGGACACGCGCACCCAGCGCTATCTGGAGGGCGAGGATGGCGACCTATCGGACAATCACATGCTCGGGCGGCCGACCTTGCCCGGCAGCCCGCCCGGTCAGTTGCAGCGGTTGCTGAACTGGCTACAAGCCCAGCAGAAGCATCGCGGAAACGTCCCGAAATTCATCGTCACGTCGAGCGTGTTTGTCCCCAGCTCCATGTCGGCCCGTTTTGAGAAGAGCGATCGGGAGAAGGAAAAGGGCGATTCCTGGCCCGGATTTCCCAACACCAAGAACGCTATTCTTCGCTGCCTGGTCGATCATGGTATCCAGAATGTGGTCTTCCTGTCAGGCGATATCCATTGTGCCAATGTGGCCAAGGCGACGATCGACGTGCCGGCTCAGTCCGCACCCAAGATCTTTCACACGGTCACCTCGTCGGCCTTTTACTGGCCATTTCCTTTCGCGGACGGCGAGCCATCCGATTTCGTGCATGATTCCAAGGCCGAAGGTCAGAAAGACACCCACCCGTTTGAAGCGGGCGACGGGACGGCTTGTACGCTGGACTACAAAGCCTGGAACTTCACCCAGGAGGACAATTTCTGCCGCCTGTCCATCGACCGGACCTCCCATCAATTGCGGGTCCGCACCTATGACCGGCGTGGCAATGTGGTCGAGGAAGAAGATGACAAGGGCGATAAACGGTCCCTTGACGCCTCTTTAGACCTAATCCCCTGGTAGCAATTCATCCACGAGAAAGGACACGCGCATGGCGGCCCACGGCATAAGCTTCGACGAAACCATGGCTGGCCCCTTCTCGCTAGGCTCAACGGATACGAATGACGGCGCCGATTGGGGCAAGTCCAACGGCACGCGGCTCGCCATGCATGCGAGCGTACAAATTGATGACCTGGACGCGTTTATCGCCGACCCCGATCATCTTGGCGGCCTGACGGGAAAGATCGATTTCGACCCAATCGGCAACGGGATTGAAGCCCAGACTGGAGTGTTCAACCTGTTCTCGCCAGCCGATCATGCCAACACCCGATACATGATCTACGAGTTGGGGTTCGAGCATGAAGGCAAGCCGCACTATCTGGCGGGGCGCAAGGTGGTTCACAACGACCGACCAATCGACATCTGGTCCGATACGACAACGCTGTTCACCACCCTCCACGATGGTCCGGACAAGGAAGGCACCATCATCGGCGCGGGTGTCCTGAGCCTTGGCGTGGTGGACTTGATGAAGCTGGTCTCCACCATGCGGGTGACCGGTACCGATGATGTCATCGATAAGTCTGCGGCGATGGCCAAGTTCGGACGCTTCTTCATGGGCGAACTGTGGGAGCGCTACGGACCCAAATTCGGCTAGGAGGACAGCGCCATGCCCGAACGGTTCGACGCGGTTGTCATCGGCAGTGGTTTTGGCGGCTCCGTCTTGGCCTGCCGTTTGGCGGAGGCTGGACGGTCGGTTCTGGTATTGGAACGCGGTCGCGATTGGGCGCCGGAAGACTATCCCAGCACCTCGCAGGATGACTGGATCTACGATGTCGACGAGCCGGAAAGTCAAAATGGCTGGATCGACATGCGCATCTTTCCACGCATGGCGGTGGTCCAAGGGGCTGGCGTCGGTGGTGGCTCGCTGATCTACGCCAATGTCTTCATAGAGGCCGAGGACAACGCCTTTGATGGCGGTTGGCCGCCGGAGATCACCAAAGATCGGCTAAGGCCCTATTACGGCATCACCGGTGAAATGCTGAACGTCCAGCAGCTCCCCGATGGGCAACTCTCCGAACGGTTCAAGCTGGTGCGCGAGGGGGCTGAGAAGGCCGGCTATGGCGACCGGTTCCGTAAGCTCGATCTGGCGGTCAGCTTTGACGAAGATTGGAACTACAACCTCGACGATCCGCACAACACCAATAAATCCAAACGCTTCACAAACGCTCAGGGCGTTGACCAGGGCACCTGCATCCACTGCGGCAATTGCGATATCGGCTGTCCGGTTCAGGCCAAAAATACGCTGGACCTGAACTATCTGGCCAAGGCCCAGGCGAGCGGCGCGGAAATCCGGCCACTCCATCAGGTACGGCAAATACGGCAGCTTTCAGATGGCTATCTTATTGCCTTCGATAAGGTTAGTGATGGCCACCTGGAGCCGGGCTCAGTCGAAGGGGCGGAGGTATTCATCGCCGCCGGCTCGCTTGGGTCGACGGAGCTTCTGCTGCGCTGCCGGGACGAACATCGAACGCTGCCGGATTTAAGCGACAAGCTGGGCCATGGCTGGTGTTCCAACGGCGACTTCCTGACCCCGACGCTCTATCCGGGCCGCACGGTTTCGCCAACCCGAGGTCCGACGATCACAGGCACGATCTCGTTCCTCGACGGGGCGGTCGATGGTCAAGAGTTCTTCGTCCAGGATGGCGGTTTTCCGGACCTGCTTGGCAACGCTATCGAAAATCTCGGCGGCGAGAACGCAATGTTTCAGGGCGTCTTCGCCGGAATTGCCCAAGGCGTCTCAAGACTGGCGCGAGACTGCGATCCTATGACGTCGCTGATGCCTTGGTTCGGCCAGGCGGTGGATCAGTCTGTGGGCCAAATGAAGCTGGGACGAAAGTTTTTCGGCCTTGGCGATTTCGAACTCGATCTCGATTGGGACCCCGGACCTTCCGAGGATGCCGTGCAGGCGCTGGTCGACATGCATTTGAAGCTGTCCGAGGCGACGGGCGGCATACCGCTGGTCCCACCGAGTTGGAGTCTGATGAAGTATCTGGTCACACCGCACCCGTTGGGCGGTTGCAACATGGCCACCTCCGCCGCTGACGGCGTGGTGGATCATCGCGGCCGCGTGTTTGGGTATGAGGGGCTCTACGTTGTCGACGGGGCGATCATTCCGCGCGCCGTGGGCCTCAACCCCTCACGTACGATCGCGGCTGTCGCCGAACACATAGCGGCCGAGGCCTTGGCCGCCTAAAGGAGGCCGACATGAAGCGGGAAATTGCGCTTTACACGTTGGACGGTGTTCCCGATGCGACGATCACCACGCATCCGATCACCACAAAAGACAATCTAGGTCTCAGCCTGCTACGCTTCTGGAAGGCCGACTGCGACGATGTCGTGGTGATTATCCATGGCCTTACGACCTCGTCGGACATGTTCATCATGCCGGAGCACAAAAACCTTGTGGTTTGGCTGCACGAACAGGGGTTCAGCGACGTCTTCACCTTCGATTTCCGCATGAGCAACCGGTTCAACTATAATCTCCGGCCGCATCGCTACAGTATGGACGATTGCGCCCTTTACGATCATCCCGCTGGGATCGACGCGGTGCGCCAAATCGTTGGCGGAGACAAACGCATCCATGTGATCTGTCACTGCCTTGGCTCGGTCTCCTTCGTGATGAGCCTGTTCGCCAAGCAAGTCGAGGGCATCGCCAGCGTCATCTCCAACTCCGTTGCCCTGACCCCGCGCGTGCCCGGCTGGTCGCGCGTAAAGCTGACCATGTTCCCGTTCATGCTGGAATATCTGCTGAGTGTCCCTTACGTCAGCCCATCCTGGAGCAAGGACCCAACCCTGACCTTCGGCCGCTCGCTTAGCTGGATCGTCTCTCAGTTTCACCGCGAATGCGACGAGCCGGCCTGCCATATGCTTAGCTTGATGTGGGGAACGGGCTGGCCTGCGCTTTATGAGCATAAGAACTTGGCTGACGTTACGCATCGACGTGGCGGAGATCTCTATGGCGGTACCAGCATGAACTATCACCGCCATGTGCTGAAGATGATCCGGCGCGGCAACACGGCTGTGAAGATGTACGGCAACAAGCCGGAATACTCCTCCTTGCCGGACGACTATTTCGAGCACGCGAAAGACATTGCGACACCGGTCCTGTTCGTGACCGGTGAAACCAACAAGGTTTTCACCGACTCAAATCTCGTTTGCTACAACCGGCTGCTTGAGAAGGTGCCTGGCAATCCTCACGACCGGCTCATCCTCGCCGGCTACGGCCATCAAGACCCGTTTATGGGCGAACGGGTGGCGGACGAGGTGTTTCCGCAATTCCTGCCGTTCTTGAAGCGCCATTCAGGACAATCTTAGTATCGTTTAGAAATTGACGACCTACTGACGCGATAGGTGCATTCTTATGGTGCACCCACAGTTTGGGCGGTAATAGTTCACGACTGCCCAGCAAAAAGATGACATGGTTAAACCGATGCATGTCTTCTTAAGCTATAACAACCGCGACCGGCGGATTGCCGAGCGCATTTGTGAAGCGCTGAAGCAGGCTCGCCCAGATCTTGACATCTATTTCGCGCCCGAGCGCAACCAGATCGGCGCTTATTGGATGGATCTGCTGGGACAGGAGCTTGCCCAGACAGATGCGGTTATCCTGCTGCTGGGCGACAAGGTCGGTGACTGGCAGGAGATCGAGTATTACGACGCGCTGAAGCGAAATCGCAAAGCCGGTCGTCCGATCATTGCACCGATCGCGCTCGCGGAAAGACTGCCCGGCCTTCCGTTCCTCGACCATTTTCACCGCCTGATCTTTGAGCGGCATACGTTTGAGGAGCTTGTCAACCAGCTCTTGTCGGCCATGGACGGTGCCGGCGTTCCAGCCGGCGCCGAAGACGAGCCTCTGTGGCGCCAGGTCAACCCCTATGCCGGTCTGCCGGCAATGCAGACTGAGGACTCTGCCTTTTTCGTCGGCAGAGAGGATCTTACCGCGTCGGTCATCGAGGCTCTGCGTCAACGGCCTGATCGCATACACACGCTGATCGGAAGCTCAGGCGTGGGCAAATCATCCGTTGCTTTTGCGGGCGTCCTGGCAGCATTGCGCAGCCGCATGTGGCCGGGCGACGTCGACCGCGACTGGCCTGTCGACATTGACAGCAGTCCTGGCTGGTTACCGGTGGTGGTCACGCCGGGCGTAAAACCGACCAAAGAGTTGGCGCGCTCAATCGTCAAAACCTGGCTCGATTCACCGAGCGAAATCGAGCGCGAAGCGAGCGCTTGGGCCAAACTGTTCCATGACGGGTCGGAGCTGACGGAACTGGCCCGGGCTGCGCGCGAGGAAATCGCTCGGCGCACGGGCGCGGACCCGCCAGCCAAGGCCCTGCTCTATGTCGACCAGGGCGAAGAGCTCTATACAAGGGCAGATCCCGCCGACGCCGCCGTCTTCTCGCGTTTGCTAGCCGGCGCAATCGGTCATCCTGATGTGATGATGATGGCCAGCCTTCGGGCCGATTATTACGGCCAATGGCAAGCCGACGAGCCGTTCTTCCGCAATGGCGACCGGATTGACGTGCCGCCTTTGACCAAGGAGCAGATCGAGCGGGTCGTGCGCGAACCGGCAGCTCGTCTTGGCGTGCGATTCGAAAATCCGGACATTGTAGGGGTCATTGCCGAGGCCACTTGGAAAGAGCCCGGCGGCCTGCCCATGCTGTCCTACCTCATGCAGGACGCATGGGAAGAGATGCGGCGCGACGATGCGTCCAAAGGCGTGCTCCATTTCCCGTTCCGGGTGGTCGATGTCAGCCGGCCGTTGGTCGATCGGGCCGAGCGCTTCATCGAGCTGCACCCGAACGACACAGATACTCTGCGACGCCTCCTGACTCTACGCCTTGCGCATGTTCCAAGGGAGGGGCAGCCGGTCAGACGCCGCGCCCAGAGGTCGGATTGCACGGATGCGGAATGGGCGTTGGTCGACGAGTTAGCCGGAGGCGACTGGCGTCTGCTGACCACCAGCGATGCCGATGAGGAGCCGGTTGCCGAGGTTGCCCACGAGGCGCTGCTGCGACACTGGCCCCGTCTTTCCCAGTGGCTGGATGCCGAACGGGACTTCCTGATCTGGAAAGGCCAGTTGGAAACCGCCCGCCTTGCCTGGGAGGATGCCGACGACGGCCAAAAAGATCAGGCGCTGTTGATGGGACTGGCGCTGACGACCGCGCGGGAATGGCGGGCAGATCGCGGCGACGAGCTGTCCGAGACAAATCGGGCGTTCATCGACAGCAGTATCGATCAGGCCGACCGCGCAAAACAACGAAGAGCACGCCAGCGGAAATGGATTCGGGGGTCCGCAGCGGCCGCCATTGTCTTGCTGGTCGCTTTTTCCGCCGCCGCCGCATGGCAGGCCGTGGTTGCCGAGCAACAGCGCGATCAAGCCGAGGCCGCCTCGGCCGAGGCGGCCAGGCAAGCCGAATTGGCCCAACAGCAGCGGGACCAGGCCGAAGTGGCGCTGTTTCAGGCCCAAGTCGAGCAGGCGCGCTCGCGGGCGATCTTAGCCGAGATGCTGCTGAAGGACGGCAATGTCGGCGAAGCAATCGACGTCGCTCGCCGGGCCATGCCACAATATCATGGAGGTGACTGGCCAAACGTCGCCGACATCATGGAGGTGCCTCGCGTCTTAGCCGCCGCGCTAATGGAAAGGCGCGAGACCATGGTTTTGGACGGGCATGACAGTTTTGTAACCACCGCAGATTTCTCGACAGATGGCACACGAATTCTGACCACATCGTTCGACGGCTCGGCGCGACTGTGGGATACTGAAAGCGGCAGCGTAATCGCATCATTGGGAGGCCCCGAACTCGCGGTCGCCCACGCCGAGTTTCTGCCCGACAGCGGGCAGATCATGGCCGTTTTCGAGGACGGCACCGTCCAAACATTGGGGCCAGGCGGCGAGGAGATCGCCGCCGAGCTGGCAATCCCGGAAGACAACGGTTTCATGGCGTTTGACCCAAATGGCACCAGCGTGGCGACAGCAGCACGCGACGGCAGCGTGCATCTATGGGATATGGCTACCGGCAGCGAGAACGAGGCGCTGGCAGGTCACGACAGTACGGTCACGTTCGCCGCCTTCTCTGCCGACGGTTCTATGATCGTGACAACCTCCAAGGATGCCACCGCCCGTGTTTGGGACACGCAAACGGGTGACCAGATTACCGTTCTCGATGGCCGAAGCGGCACGTTGACGAGCGCCGTCTTCTCGCCCGACAGCGACCGAATCGTGACGGTTTCCTCCAACAACACGGCCCGGCTTTGGGACGCCGATACAGGCGCGCGGATTGCTGTCCTGCTCGGCCACGAGGGTGAGATTATCAACGCGGTTTTCTCTCCGGAGAGTTCCATGGTTGCAACTTTGTCTTCAGACGACACCGCGCGACT
>JBCCER010000003.1:0-70077 GCA_039030175.1 Pseudomonadota bacterium | reverse complement strand
CGCCAACATCTCCTTCACTTTCTGATCGATCGTCTTGGCGTCGACCCCAGCCATTTTCAGCCCAAAGCCGACATTCTGGCCGACGCTCATGTATGGGAAGAGCAGATAGTTCTGAAACACCATTACCGCGCCGCGCTTTTCGGGTGGGATGCGCAGGATGCTCTCACCGTCAAACGTAATATCGCCCTCGGTTGGCCTGATCAGGCCAGCGATCATCTTCAACGTGGTGGTCTTGCCGCAGCCTGACGGGCCTAGAAGGGCGATCAGTCGGCCGGATGGTATATCCAGTTCCATATCGGCCACGGCCGGCGCGTCGACACCGGGGTAGCGCTTGGTCAGTTGATTGATGCGAACATGGGTCATACGCGGCCAAACCCTCCGACGGCGCCGGACTCGCCGGACAGGTAACGGGACGACACCAGCAGGATCAGGACCGCCGGTGCGATGAAGATGAGCGACAGGGCGGCAATCAAGGCGTTGTTGCCGCTGCCGGCCGTGGAGAACAGCATGATCGGCAAGGTGATCACCCGGCCCTGACCAATCAGGAAGGTCAGCAAGTATTGGCTCCATGAGACCAGGAACGCGAACAGGCAAGCCACGAAAAGACCCGGCAGTATGGCCGGAAAGGTCACGTGCCAGAACGTTCTTGCCGGTCCCGCACCCAGTGTACGTGCCTGCGACTCGAAGTCTGCGTTGTAATTCGCGAAAACCCCGCTCAACGTCAGGACGACATAGGGCATTACGGGCACGAGATGGACAATGCTGACACCGAGAACCGAGCCCGAAAGCCCCAAATTGATGCCTGCTTCCTGAAGCGCCAGATCCCATCGAATGAAGTTGATGTTGAGGCCCAGGCTGAACGCTATAGGGGGCACGATAGTCGGCGTGATGATGATGAACTCCACCAGCCGCTTACCACGAAAGCTGTACATGCCCAGCGCCCGCGCGGCCGGCATGCCAGTAACAATCGAAATGCCCGTGACGATGAAGCCGATCCACAGGCTCAACCCCAACGCCCGGACTACCTCTGGCACGCTGGCCCATTGAGCAAACAGGTTTTCCAGGCTCCACTGGCCGGCGGGTGGCAACAGGCCGAGCCGCTGCCAGGCCTGCAGGCTCCACTCGTTCGGGATCAGCTGCGGATAGAACCAGCGGAACGCGAAAGCATTGATGAAGAACGCGATGACCGGCAGGACCAGGATCACGCACATTACGATCACGGTGATGTAAAAGACAGTCCGCCCGGTGGCGCGTTTGGTCACACTGCGATCGGAAGAGGCCAGCTCCTTGACGGCGACATCAGCCATAGCGCTAACCCTTTCGGATCGTCCGGGCGCTGATATACATGTAGATCAGCACCAGGATCAGCACGATGACCGCAATGATAATGCTCAGCGCCATACCCTCGGCGCGCGCATTCAAATCGGGGTTCAAAAAGAAGTCCAACGCCATGACCGGAAGCATTTCCGGGAACCGAATGCCGAGAATACGTGGCACCTCATAGGTGCCGAAGGTAAAGGCAAACACGATGATCGACGCCGACATGAGTCCCGGCATGATCAGCGGCAGGGTGACGTAGCGGAAGCGCTGCCACCGGTTGGCGCCCAGGCTTTGGGCGACCGCCTCGTAGTCTTCGCCCAGCGACTGCAGTATCGCCATGACGATGATGCCGAAGAAGGCGATTTCCTTCCAAACATAGGCGAGGATGATGCCGATGCCCGAACTGTCGCGCACCAGTACCGGGAAGTCGCGCGGGCTGCTGATAATGCCGAGTTCGCCGGCTACCCGAGACAGCAGCCCACTTTGCGAAAACACCAGCAGCATGCCGATGGCGATCACCAGATGCGGAATCGGCAAGTTGAGCTGGAACAGAAAAACTGCCAGGCGCTTGCCGAAGAAGGTGCGCCGCAATAGCAGAGCAATGGCAATCGCCAACGCCGCCGAGATGAACGTACTGGCGATCGCAACCCAGAAGGTCAGAGCAAGCCCAGCCCAAAACCGCCGCGAATGTTCCTCGGAGAACATCACGCTGATGTAAGCGTCGAAGTTGAGATCAGTGTTGCCGATCTGGGGTTGAAAGCCAAGGCTTTGCAGAAATCCAAACCCGAGGCTGCCGAAGAACAGCACCAGAATGATCAGCACTGTCGGCCCCAGCATCAGCGGGATCCTAAGACGCTCCCAAGACATGGGCAGGCTCCGTCAGCGGGTCACGGGTTCGAATTCCTGCGTTTACTTCACCTATTGGGGCAGGGGCTCGCCGCGCAGAACGTAGCGTTCCCAATCCGCCTCGATCCGGGTCTGATACTCAGCCGCGATATCGGCGACCAAGGCTCCGGCCAAGATGCTGGGATCCTCCGCCGCGTCGCCCAAATTGGCCATTGCCGCATCGATGGCCGCCACCGAATCCGGATCGGTTACCCGCGAGACGTCGATGCCCCAGCCACAGCAGAAGCCGTATTCAGGCTGAACCTGAAACGCCTGGCGGTCCGGTTGCAGGATCAAATTGGCGGTTACCAAGGCCGCCGCCTTATTCGGCGCATTGAACGGGATCGCGACGTAGTTGAAGTCGCCGATCATGTAATTGTCGAACGCAAACGCCTGAGCTGTCGGCGGTACCAGACCGGCCGAAATCATCGGCGCCGCGCCAGACGGCGATTGGGTGAAGGTGAACGCGATTTCGCCATTGGCGAACAGCTCGTTCAGCTCCGGCTGGCTTGCAGGATAGGTCTCGCCTTCACGCCACAGATTGGGCTGCCATGAGATTAGGGTTTCCCATACCTGCGGGGCCCATTCGTTGTAGAGATCCTCGTTGAACTCACCGACCCACTGGTCATGCCCGCCGCTCAACTCGAAGAACAACTGCTTGACGAAGCGGGTTCCGACAAACGCGCCCGGACCCGGCGCCATATAGCTGAACTGACCGGGATTGGCCTCGATCCAGTCGCCCAACTCGGTGTACGAGCGGGGAAGATCGGCTTCATCCATGCGGGCCGAATCGTAAACGAAATGGAACTGGGCACTTGACCATGGGCTTTCATAGCCATCGACCTGTCGGCCGAAATCAAGAAAGACCGCGGGATTATCCCAATCTACCAGGGCGGCGTTCGGAATGTCCTCGCCCCATGGACCGTACAGCAAATCGGCCTGGCGCAGGGTGAAGAAATTCTCGCCGTTGATCCAGATGAGGTCGATCGTGCCCTGATCGCCGGTGGCGCCGGCCTCTTGCTCACTGATCACTTGGTTGACGGCGTCGACCGTGTCGGCCAGTGGCACGCGGTTCAGCGTGATGCCGTATTCCTCTTGGAGGGGCACCCCGTAAAACTCGTCCACGAAGCCGTTGATGGCGTCCGAACCGCCCCACATGTACCAGTAAACGGTTTCGCCGCGCGCCTGCTCCAGAACTTCATCCCAGCTTGAAAAGCCCGGAAGCTCCTGTGCGATCGCACCAACGCTGACCGCAAGCGCCGCTGTGGCGCCGATGGCAGCGTTTCTAATTGCCGAAAGTTTCATGATGCAACTCCTCCCATTTTTGACCCTTGTTCAAACATTAACTCCGTCCCGCTGCAGATAGTCTGCATACGGAACAGGCTCGACAAGCCGCATGCCGGTCCATGCGGCCAATTCCATTAACTCTCGCGACATGTCGCCCTGGCCCATGGCAAAATGATGCTGCAGGCCGCGCACGGTCAGCGTGTTCAGAAGATCCCAGATATCGATAGCCTCGCCATTGAGGTGCAGCTTCGACACCCAGCCTCGTGTGCCATCGAACCCTTTCGAGGGGTGCTCGACGATCTCGGACTTCAGCACAAACAGCCGCGAGGCATCCTCGTTGATGTAGCCAACCGTTGCCGGCTGTGGCGCGAAGACCTGATCGCCGGCGACACCATAGGGGCCATCATCGCCATTGCGTCCAAGGGTGACATGATCGACCCAGGCAATGCCGTCATCGTTGGCGAAATGCCTTGGCGAGACTCCGCAATGCCACATCAGCATCGCCTGCCGGTCCGGATCCAGCGCGGCCATGTCGAGCAATGTGGCTGAGCCTTCGGTGTCTGATATCAGGTTCAGCGCGTGCATGCTGACCGCGCCCAACACGTCACCCTCACAAGCCACGGGAAGGCGATGTTCGCTTCCCATCCAGCTGTAGGCCATGCAGGGCACTATATCGTAGAGGCTTTGGATATCGGACCAGCATTGAACCGCCAGCGCATCGAATTGCCGCTCAGCAGATAGGTCGTGCAACGCCAGATAGACCCGTGTGACCCGGTCGAAAGAATCATCATTCGAAACGGCGACCGATCGCGCGGCATCTTTCATTGCAGCCGCTGACTCAGACACACGATCAGGGGCGATCGATTTCGCGCGCGAAACAACTTCCTCTAGATCGAGCGGTTCGATGGCCACGCCGAGGCGGTGTTGGAACGCAGACCGATCTGACACCATGCCGTCGAACCCTGGCGAGATTCCGCCGATCCAGCCAATCTTCGTTCGCTCAAGGCCGGTGACCGCTCGCAAGGCCCGCATTGTCACCGCAAAACGTTCGCGAAAACGGTCTGACTCTGGATCGCCGTAGAACCATTTGTAGGGAATGTCCCGGTCCTTTGCGGCGGTCTTAATCAAATTGGCGAAATGACTCATTGAGACAAAAGACGACAGCTGGACGGGTCCGTCGAAACTCGGGTCCGGGACCGACCACAGGCCGATGCGCGGCGCTACATCCAGCAGGGGGTATAGCTGGTCTCCTGCGCTGCAGGCAGCATTCTGAATCAGCAGGAAGTCAAGCTCAGCGTCCTTGAGCTCCCGCGCTGCGTCCTCGGCTTCCGAACCCATGTGGATCTGGCGCCCAATGGCTACCAGGTCAAAACCTAATTCCGCACTGCGCGCTTCAAGGGCGCTGATCGCCTTTTCGCGTACGTTGTATTTCTCAGCGTAGTAGGGCGAGATTGAAACGCCGATATAGCCAATGCGGGGCCGATACCCGGTCATTGCGGCATTCCCCCAATGGCCGGTCGGGGCGATGGTGCTTGGTTGGCTGTCCGATCAATCATCGGAACTGCTGTGGCGTGGGCGATCTTGGTCAGTCGCTTTAGTCCAGCCTGACCTTCCGTTCTGGCCCATTGGGCCAAGGCGTCCACGCCGCCTTGACCGAAGATGTTGATCGCCGGCCGCCAGATGGCCCTGCCGCACAGGAAGCCGCTGTAGGCCACGCCAGCCTCGCCAGCCAATTCCAGCCCTTCGGCGTATTCATCCAGCGTAACCCCAGCGCTCAAAAACACGAAGGGGCAGCCGGCGGCGGTCGCTGTGGCGCGGAAATGGTCCATCGCCTCTTGCTTGGTATAGGCGGGGGCTTTCCCAGGCCCGGCAGCCGTCTTGATCCCATCGACACAGGAAAGTTCGACCGGGAACTCGATCTTCAGAACGTCGACGCGATAGCCGGGCTTGGAAAACTCCTCAACCGATCGTCTTACGATCCCCGGCTTGACGGCAGCGAAGGCTGCGGTTTTGGAGTCCAAACCTCTTCGAACGGCTAGAGGCTCGAACAGGAAGGGCAGATCGTTGGCGAGACACTCCGCGCCGACCCGCTCGATCAGCGCTCGCTTAGGCTCATTCTCCTCCTCGGGCGCATCGGGGTCATAGTACATGTGCAGCTTGATGGCGTCCGCACCCCGTTGGGCCAACCGAAAAACAGACTCTTGAGCGGGGAGGGTCGTCACCGTCTCGCAACTGCCGCCATAAACATCCGTTTCGTAAGCGCGTAGGACGCCCGTCTCCGGCGCGCATACCGCTTGGCACGCATCACCGAACCGATAGTCCAGCAAGATGGCGGATACTTCCGGCGAGAGATGTTTGGCCAAGGTCGTCTTGAACTCGGCGGCTCTTTCGTCGCCTGCACTATCGTCGCCTGCTGCCTCGGCGAGTGCGCGAGTGAGACTGCTGCCTTGATCGATTGCCAAGGCACACATTATGCCTGATGACGAGGCGCAGGCACCAAGGCGCTGCCGTTTGAGAGAGCTGTCCATCAGCCGGTGGCCATCGACGACAAGGGCCAGTGTGTGCTGCGGTTTACACACGTCATATCTTTTGTGCGGTCAGCAGCGAAGGACGGGGTGTCTATGCTTGTCAGGCATGAACACCCGGATGCCAACAGGTCAATGCTCCCGGCACAATAGTCACTCAAAGTATTGATTGTTATTGCGTTTCCAGCGGTTTTCACCTGCCGGCAGCCTCCCCGGACGCGTAACTTTGATCTTCAGGATGCCCGACCTGAATTGTTATAGCAATTACAATTGTTGGCGCGATCCGAAGATCATCGATACAGTCCAGGACGCCACAGTAAACAGATCGTCTGGCTAACCGGCCTTTGGCAGCCACCCTATTGTGCGTGACCGGCGGGCGGTAGGGAGTGGCGACACAGACGCCTTCTGCTTCTGGGCCGGTTCTTCTTTGACCGTTGGCTCCTCTTGGGTCGGCTCGTCAAACACAGCGACCGGACGCGAGCGGGTGATAATCGAGAACATTGGCGGCACGAAGTAGAAGCTGACAATCGAGGAGAGCAAAACGCCGCCGGCGATCGCTGTCGCAAAAGGTGGCCAAAGCCCGCCGCCGCCGAGGACAAGCGGAAGGAAGCCTCCAAACGTCGTCAATGTGGTCGACACGATATGACGGCTGGTGTCCATCACGACATCACGGATCGCCCCAGGGTCGCCTGCGACGGCATCTCGATTGGCTTTCAATTCGGTAAGAATGATGATGGCCACGTTCACCGACACACCGATGGATCCGATGGCGCCGATCAAAGCGTGAATGCCAAATGGGAAGTTGAGCAAGGCGAGCGAGAGAATGCTGAGGCCCAGTGAAAGGGCGGCAGCCGCCCCCACTACCAGAGACAGACGAAACGAGTTAAATGTGAGGACGATGGTCACCAGCGTTAGCGTTACGATCAGCGCGACAGATCCCATCAGATCCCGAACGGTCTCCGCGCGAGCGTCAGTGTCGCCGCCAAATTCGAGCGTGTATCCCACAGGCAAGGCCAGCGGCGATTCCGCCAGCAACCGCTCGAAGGCAGCAAAAGCCTCTTGCGGCAACACACCGGCGTCAACGTATCCGTAGATGCGATTCACACGTTGACCGTCAAAATGCGGAACCGACGGCTCTGACGGCACCATCGATAAACTGCCTAAGGCGCTCAGCGGTACGCCTGGAAACGTGTCAGCGTTTTCGCTGGTCAACGCGGTTAGGATGTCGATTGAGCCTACATCCGTGATGCTGCCGCGTTCCGCTGCTGAGACACGCACGCGTACCGGCAATTCGTTGGTTTGTTCGATCAGCGATCCGCCGACCACGCCTTCCAGATTTGCTTCAAGCTGCCGGGCGACGTCCCCGAGGGTCAGGCCGAGAAGCCGGGCGCTATCCTCATCCGCGTCGAACTGAAGTTGTGGTGCGCCGCCAGTGATGGAGGACCGTGTATGCGTGATTTCCGGGATCTGGGTCATCAGCAGGCGCGCTTCTTCGCCCAGATCGCGCAACCGCTCTAGATCGGGGCCGAAGATGCGCAGCTCAACTGGCGCAACGACCGGTGGGCCTTGCAAGATCTCCCGCACAATGATCTGAGCGCCGGGAAGTTCGGCGTCGAACCGGTCCTGCAACGGAGGCATTATGGCAAGCGCGGCCTCAGGCGTTTCGGCGGTCACCAACGCCTCGGCAAAGCGCGCGACTCCGTCTTGGTTCATCAGCATGTTGTAGTAGAAGGCGGGAGCGCTGCGTCCGACGAACCATGCAACAGTGTCGATCGCTTCGTCTTCGCGCAAGATCGCGTGGGCCTGCTGCATGGTCGCGACTGTTTGGTCGACGGACGCGCCGGCCGGCAGGCGCATCTGAACATAGAACTGGTCCCGATCTGCCCCCGGAAAGAACTGTGCGGTCAGGGTTGGCAGGCTGGCAAATCCGATGATTGGCAGTGCCAGAGCGATCAGAATGCTCAATGTCCGGTATCGTAGGCTGAGCTCTAGTGACCGTCGAAAGACCCTGCCCAGCCCATGACCGCTGATTCCGTTTCGCCACCATTTTCGCTGTGACTTGCCAAGGCGTGCCAACGCGAAGCCGGTGATCGCGGGCGTAACGGTAATTGCCAGCAGCCATGAAGAGGCCAACGCGGCGATTACGGCAATTGCAATGGTGCTGACGAAGTCTCCCGGCGCGCCTGGCAGCAGCACCATGGGCATGAAGGCCAGCACGGTTGTGACGGTGGATGCAAGTAGCGGCAACCAAAGATGTCTGACGGCTTCGCCCATGGCCTCCACGGGCTTGGCGCCGTTCTCGAGGCGCGACCGAATGCGGTCGGTCATCACGATGGCGCTGTCGACAATCAGGCCAAGGGCGACGATCAAGCCGGTGACGGACATCTGGTGCAGAGGGACACCGAATGCTTGCAACAGGGCGATGGCCATTAGGCCAGTGACAGGCAGAACGAAGGCGACGATCAGGGCAGACCGCCAGCCCAGAGTGAAGAACAGGACGATGACGACCAGACCCACGCCGATCGCCAAGTTCTCTCCAAGCGAGTCAAACCGCTGCGCCGTATAGACGCTCTGATCGAATATCTGGCGATGTCCCAGGCCACCCGGCAGAGATGCCTCGAATTCGGCGAATTCTTCTTCAATCGCTTGCATCCAGGTATCGACTTGGAGGTTTGGCGCCATGCGGGCGGCGATCACCACGGCCGGCTCAAGTTCGAGGAAAGCAAGGTCCTCGGCGGGCTGGGCGATCGTTCTGCTGACGGTTGCCACATCACCGACACGCACGATCGTGTCGCTATTCGCCACGATTGGGACATCGCGGATCCGGTTTAGCGATTCGATTTCGCCGGCGACTTCGATGACCAAATTGTTCTCAGCGCGGACCTGGCCGGCGGCGACCTTTGCGTCTGCTGCTGCTATCGCAGTCGCGATGTCATCGGGCGTGAGGGCCAGCGACGCCAGGACATTGCGGTCTATTTCAACGACGATTTCCTCGTCGGGCGCACCCCAAATCGCGACAAGTTCAGTCCCCGGAACGGCGCGCAGTCGGTCCTGTAACTCCTCGGCGAACCTGCCCATGATCGCAAGATTCGGGGACTCTTCGCCGCGCCATGTTATGGCGCTGATGCTGGTAAATGCGTTTCCGCGATCTGTCTCCAAGGTGGGTGAGGGGACGCCTGCGGGAAACTCCCCCTCGGCGTCGTCCAGGGCAGATCGCACGTCGACCCACACTTGATCGATCTCAGTGTCGGTGACTCTGGCGTCGAGCTCGATCTGGACGATGGATATGCCGGCGCGCGACTCTGAAGCTAGGCCGTCGATCTGCTCGATTTCGATAAGCTCGCTTTCGATTTTCTCCGTAACCATTGCTTCGACCCGCTCGGCGGTCGCTCCTGGATAGGGAGTTACAATCGTGGCGAACAGGTTCGTGATCGTTGGATCTTCCTGCCGGCCGATCGTGGCAAGGGCCGACAGGCCTGCCACCAACACGACCACGATCAGCAGGGCCAGGTAACGTGGCTGCCTAAAGAAGATGGTTGGTAAGTCGCGGCGTTCGGCCATCGCGTTGTTCAGCGATTGTCCGCCATCAGCGTGGTCGTCGGTACGACACGTTGCCCCGGCGTGACGCGGTCAACCCCCGCAGCGATCACCTCATCGCCATCCGCAACGGTACCCCGAACGAACACCCGGTCGGCAGCGAAGTGAAGGATCTCAACTTCTTCGCGCCGAACGATGATGTCCCCGAATGATGTATCCCCGACGGCGAAGACGGACCACAACCCGTCCAGGCCTTGCGTCAATGCTGCTAACGGAAGCCAGTATCCCGGTTCGTTGTGCACTCGCTCGAGTGTCAGCCGGGCGATCTCACCTGATGGCACCGTCACCGTATCCTGGAACAAAAAAACGGCAATCACGGTACGGGTCTGGCGGTCGACGTCTTGGCGAAGGGCATTCAGCGATGCCGGCACGACTTGGTCGGCTACTATGATCTCAAAAACTTCGCCGATCTCTAGGTCGCGCGTTAAGGGCACGGGAATGCCTATGCGCGCTTCCATGGCGCCCGCCTCGACAATGTCGACAACCGGCTGGCCGGCCTGCAGAACGGCACCAACATCGGTCATGCGCGCGCCGACTGTGCCGTCGAAAGGTGCCAAAAGCGTCGCCTTCTCGATCTGAATCTCGACGCTTTGCATGCTGGCGCGCGCCTGCTCCAGCGCGGCCTCAAGCGCAATGCGTTGCAAATAAGATTCGTCCAGTCTCTGATCTGTCGAATGGCCCCTTCGATTCAGCTCCTGCTGACGTTCTTCGGTGCGGACCGCCAGTTCCACTTGGGCTTCGAGCTCGTTGGCGCGGCTCTGCCATTCGTCTAGACGTGCCTGGAGAAGGGCGGTATCGAGCCGCGCAATCACCTCCCCGGCGCGCACCGGGTCGCCCTCGTCCACAAGGATCTCGGTTAGTCGGCCGGGAAGCTCGAAGCTGGCGCTGGTCTCCTGACGGGCGACGACACGTCCGACAAATTGCCGCTCAACCGAATAGCCGTCCTCCTCAACCAGGCGAAGGGTTTCGACCGGAATAGGGGCAGGCATGGCCGGGTCTCCGCTCGCCACACCCGACTGGCGCATTGTCGTCGCTGCGAAGAGCACCACGGTGACAATGAAAGCGCCGATGACGACCTGGCAGGCAGCGCTGAAAGCACGCAAAACGAACGGTCGCCTCTCGGGCGGTTCGTTGATGATACGATGAGAACTCATGATCACTATCGTCGAATACGAGCCAATTCAGCAATTTGTACGTGTGATTGACGGATAAGATCAAGTACTTATTGAAAGTTTTGATTGCGAAGGCTGCTAGGACTGGCCTCTCTCTCGACTCAACTGAGGGGTTGTATTTTCGAGATAGGGATCACGGACATGTGTTCCTCGATCCGTTGACCTGTGCTCAAGGTCTATAGATTGCTGCTCATTGAGCGACACAAGACGGAAAGAGAATAAGTGCGTACCGCCCATGTGATAGGGGCTGCCTTACTCGCGGCGCTAATCTCGGCGTCAGCAGTGGCGCAGCAAGACTGCGCCGGCGAACAGCCTTGCACGATAGAATTCATGGACGAAGGCGCGGCAGATGATGGCCGCTATTACGTTGAGGCGCCCTCCGATTGGGACGGCACATCCGCGCTACCGATACTCGTTTGGTTCCACGGCTATCAAGGCTCCGGACTAGGAGCGATCCGCAATCAGCGTTTGGTCGAGGCCTGGACGGATGCCGGCTATCTGTTTGTCGCCGCTGATGGCCGCAACAACACTTGGGCCCATCAAGGCTCGCCCAGTCAGGCGCGCAGCGACACGGCATACGTACGCGCCGTCATTGAGAACGTTCAGGATCGCTATCCGATCGACCGTCAACGGGTCGTGGCTGCCGGTTTTTCGCAAGGGGGCTCGATGGTCTGGTCCGTGGCGTGCTTTATCGGCGCTCCGTTTAGCCACTACGCGCCCATCTCTGGTGCGTTTTGGAACCCGTTGCCGGAAACCTGCGATGCCGGGCCGGTGATGATGCGGCACACGCATGGCACATCCGACCGAGTGGTGCCCATGGAGGGGCGCCCTATCGGTGTTCTTTGGCATCAAGGCGACGTGCTGACCGGCGTTGAGATCCTTCGAGAGGTCAATGAATGTCTGGCGGCACCGGACCAGTCTGATTTGATCGTCGGAAGTGCGACCTGCTCGGTATGGTCGTCCTGCAGTCGGGGCGGTTTGCAGTTGTGCCTGCACGATGGTGGTCATGGTATGCCTGCCGGGTGGTCCCCATCGACACAAGCTTGGATCGAAGAAACTGTCCCTGTTCCAACAAACTAGGCACTGCCTTGGCCGGGTAGCGAGCGATCTGCATTTTGCCGAGTTGGCAGCGCAACGATCACGAGTAAGGCGCCACATACCAAGGACAAGCAGGCCATCCAGCAGATCGCCGCGAATCCGATTTCAGTGTAGACCTCGCCAAAGACAGAGGCTGCCACGAACGATGCGACGTATGTGACCGCGCTGTTCAACCCGAGAATAGCACCGCGTCGGGACGGATCAGCACGCGACAACTGCATCACTAGCGTGTTCAGGCCGAAATGGTTGCCAAAGCCCCAAAGCGCGGACAAAAGCAATGTCGACCATAGGGCGTTGGTCGCGACGATTAGCAAGGCGTATGTCACTGCTACGGCAAATAGAACCGCTAGAAACAGGCGCCGAGCGCCGACACGAACAACGACCCCCACCGCCAAGCTGGCAAGCCCAAATCCCACGCCGTAGGTCAGGACGAACATTCCGGCCATCGTCGCCGAGATGCCGTGGCTTTGTCGCAGATGATCGCCGACAAAGGGATAGACCCCATAAAACCCGATCATGAAGGCAAAGCACGTGACCAGAAGAACCGGAACCGTCGGTACCTTAAGGGGCGCTAGGCGCCCTTCGTGCGTGGCGTCTGGGTGCCGCGTAGGTCGCGGCAGCTTCGCTATGAACCCGACCAGCAACATCAATCCAAGTGCGGCTAGAACCAGGAAGACCGATCGCCAGCCTAACAGATCGGTCAGCAAGGCCGCTGCGGGAACACCCAGCACCATCGAGAGCGACCAGCCGGCCAGAACCCGCCCAACGACCCGAGGGCCGGTGTCGCCGGTCGAGACGCTGGTCGCCATGTGATAGGTCGCCGGCAAGACCAACCCGGCGCCTAGACCTGCGACACCCTGGGCCAGTGCCAATATCGGCCAAGAGGTTGCGGCGGCACTGGCGCCGATCGCCATGATCGCCACAGTCATACCAGTGACCAGAACTTGCCATGGTCCAATCCGGTCGATCTGGCGCGCGAAGAAAAAGGCGGACAGGGCTGTCATGCCGCCAAAGCCAGCAATCGCACGTGCGGTCTGCGCTGGCGTCGCGACAAAGTCTCTGGCGACATCGGTCAGTATGGGGCTGAGCACCAGCGAATTGCATCCGACGACGGCGACCGCAAAGGTCAGCAGCCAGGTCCTAAGGGCAGGTGAACTATCGATGGAATGGCATTCATCCATGGCCGGCATCAGGTTGCGATAGCCCACAGGTTACCGCAAGCGAAGGATAAAGTTGATCGGTGGTCAAAGCCCGTGGATCGGCTTCACCGGGACAGTGAAAGTAGCTGACTATTTCAGCTTCAAGAGATTTCGAGCCCGGGCTCTCACTGATGCCGCCGGGTCCGCCTCGGCTTGCAAGACGATGTCGAGGGCCATTTGTCGAAACTGTTGGTGCTGACGACCCAATCGCCAGAGTGCGTCGCACGCCCACGCCCGAAGAAATTTATGCTCCGACGCGAACCAGTCCCCCAAGATCTTGGCGACTGTCGCTGCTTGGTTGTTTGGGATGGTTAGCCAGGCGAAGGACTGGGCAAAGTGCAGACGCGCCTGCCAAGGCCCGAGTTTTACTGCAAGGCCGACAATGTCAGCGTTATGCGTGCTAGTTAGGTCTGCGCCCTGTTCGAGATAGTGCTTGATCAGCCACGATGTCGCTGTCTGGGTGGGGTCGTCCCGCTCGTTGCTGCGGTTGATCAAGTGGCCGATGATCGTCTTGGTGGGCGCGATGGCAGAGGCCGTGTCGCGCAGCGGGGCAACGTGGCTGCCGTCGAATGACGCGATTGCCCGATCGATTTCCGCTAGGTCGTCAGCAAGGGTTGGCATGTCTCGATGTGCCTAGAGCAGGTAGGGCGGGACCCCAAATGGCGAGCCGAAACTGTCGATGGTTTCGCAGGTCAGCGTGCCGCCGCGTAGAGCAGAGACCCAACTGATCCCTGTCGAACCAGGGCGACCGAACGCCATATCGATCGACCAGATCGAGTCGCAGGCGCCGACCGGACCCGTGCCCGAGAAGTTTGACTCGCACAGCTCGACATTGCCGCCGCTCTTGCGACTAAGCCAGACTGTCTCCGTGCGGCGGGGGCTCTCGGTCAAGACTTGTAGACGCCTGCTTTCGCGGTCGACCAGGGTGACGCTGGCTGGCTGAATCAGAATGCGACCGTAAGAGTTTTCAGGCGGGTCGATTTCGCAATAGACGATGTCCCCGGGTCTGGCGTTGCGATAGGCCTCGATCAGCCGGTTGCGCTCTTCAAGCGCGCGCGCCGCAGCTTCGGCCGCCGCCTGCTCGGCTTGCGCGCGCCGCAGCTCCGCGTCGGCAATTCTTGCCTCCTGCTGTTGCGCGGGCGTTAGCCGCAGCCACTCTTCTTCCGTCATGTCTAATGGGTAGCGGATGCAGGCCGCGAGCAAGAGAAGGGCAAACAAGCTCGCAAAGATGCCGATCAGTCGGCTCATCATTTCCCTCCGGACCAAGACATTTGACGCACGATAACAAGCGCGAACTAAACAAGAAAGGAAGGCCTCTGCGGTCGAGTTTCGACATCCGAGCCCCCGGGCCGGATTAGCGTTAAGAATCCGTCAAAAATCCAATCAAACCCTGTTGACATTTCTGAGTATTCAACCCACCTATTCAGTATAAGGCGAGGTTGTAATATTCTGAAACATAATGTGAAGGAAGTTATGATCCGTCCTTTAGAAGTAAAAAAGAGTTAGTTATTTTAAATTCCGGCGGGCCGTGTTCTTTGTGGAGTAATTGAACTCGGCAGTCGATAAGGACCACTGGTCAAATCCTAGCCTTGACCGTCTTTCTTTGAGACACGCGGCTCGCCGGCTTTTTGAACGGCCGGGGCAGCACGTGTCGCTTCCAACCGGCCTCCGAGATTTTGGGCCCGATTGCCAATCTGGGCCCGGTTTGAGACCGAGTGACTCATTGAAAGGAGGACATGATGGCAAAGGTGAAGAATGGAGCAGTGACGGCAGCCGCAGCGATTGCACTGGCGACCACAATGGGATTTGGCGCCGCGAACGCAGCTTATCATCCGGCCGATATGAATTCCGGTGCCACGATAACCCATGAGCTTGCCGAGTCCGCAGCTGGATTGAACGAAGGTCCAACCATTTTTGCGCTCGATGATGTATATCCCGCCAACCTGGTCGTGGCCTGTGACATCGGTGGCACGCAGATGGACGTCGGATCGTTTGAGGCCTGCGATCTTGCTGGTGGCCAAGCGATTTCCGCGGAAATCTGACACCCGGATAACAGCCGGATAGACGCATAACCGAATACGAACATACTTAGGCGGTGCAAGGAGGCCTAAGAGGGTAGGGACGGTGTCGCAGAGCGGCGCCGTCCTTGCGAGTCTAGGGCCCGAGAAGCTCTTGCAAGCTTGCCAGCTTACCCGGCCAACCTCCGCCAAGGCTGGCGGCTTCGGCTTCTGTCGTGATATCGCGGTGGTTGAGACGCAGCAGCGTCCCGCCGTTACTGGGCTTCAAAGTAAACGTCACACGCGTTGTCTCGTCCTGGTCGGTATTGCGCCACAGCCAGACCATGCATTCTGGTCGTTCGATTTCTTCGACTTCGACTAGAACGATGCCTTCTTCTCCGTCGCAGTCGCCGCGTGGAAAGCGAAACTTCGAAACCCGGCCGATGATCGGCTCGAAATCGTTAGGCATCAGCCAGCGCGCCAATGAATCCGGCGATACCAAGGCCTGCCAGACCCTCTCAGGCGGGTGCGGGTAGTGCTTTTCAAAGTCGAGATTGAAGCTCATGTCTCATCAAGAACGCTGCCGAGACGCTCGAGCCTATTCTCCCAGAACGCGCGGTAGCGGCCGGTCCAGTCGTGAACATCCTGGAGGCCGGCCGGCTGGGCCCGATAGTAGCGATAGCGGCCCTGCTTGCGGCGGGTGACCAAGCCAGCCTCCGCCAAGATGTGCAAGTGCTGGGACACGGCTTGAAAGGTCATATCGAAATGCGGCACGAGGTCTTGCACGGGCCGCTCGCCATCCGACAAGAGGTCTAGCAGCTTGCGTCGATTAGCATCCGCCACGGCATGAAAGACATCGCCCGAGGACGGAGCGGCGCGGTTGGTTTGCATCACGGCCATCTATAGCGGCCGATCACCGGGCTTGCCAACTGCACTATCTTTAGCTCGCGATGGCCTGATAGGGCAGTCCCTCGCCATTGTCGAGCAGTCCGGGCAGGCTGGTGCGCATAAAGTGGTTCCAGCCATCGTCACAGATCTTGTAGCAAGCAAGGTCCGGCGTCAGCCCCTCATGCCGGAAGCGTAGCATGGTGCCGCCGTCCGGAGCCTTGGTCAGGGCGAAGACGATCTCTGTCCCGACCCACTCGCTGTTGTTGTCCATACTATCGGCCAGGTGGTTTTTCTGTTCCAGCACGTGCCAGCGGACTTCGCGGCCCGGTTCCAGCGCATCGATGCGCATGACATCGACCATCTTTCCGAACCGAAACACCGCCCGATCGCCCACCGCATCGCCGACCTCGCAATCTCGCGTCCACCATCCCTTGATTCCGCTTTCGGTAGCCAACGCCGCGTAGACGTCTTGCGGCGGCGCTTTGAGTGCAACCTCCAAGGTGAAGCTTTCGTCAGACATCGATGTTCTCCTTCGCCAAATTCGCAATCTCGCGAGACTATATTAAAGCAAATACTTTAATGTCAAGCTGCGGACAAACCGTTGGCTAGAAGCCCGGTGTTCGGGGAAAGGGGATCTTGATAGTGTTGGGCCCATCGAACGGAGATGGGCCGTGGCTACGAGGATCGAGAACGCGTCGGATGAAGCGGTGAGAACGGCAACAGGCCGCGACTGGGCCGAATGGCGCCGAGTCCTGGACGATGCAGGCGCAGCAAGCTGGTCGCACAAGGAGATCGTCGCCCATCTGAAGGCCACCGAGGACCTATCCGGCTGGTGGCAGCAGACTGTGACGGTCGGATATGAAAAGATGCACGGTAGGCGGGTGGTCGGCCAAACCGCCGATGCTGGCTTTCAAGTCGGTGTTCAGTGCACGTTGCCCTTGGATGTGGAGCCGGCGTGGCAGTTGATTACCTCGCCGGCGGGGATCTCGACATGGTTGGGTAATGAGCCGTCCGCTACCGTGGAAAAGGGTACACGCTATCTGACATCGGAAGGCATTGAAGGTGAGTTCCGCGTCGTCAAACCCTTGGACCGCGTTCGTCTTACCTGGCGGCCGGCAAGCGGCACGTCGTCAACGCTGCAAATTACGTTGACCGAAGCCGGTCCGGGCAAGACCGCCGTTCGATTCCATCACGAAAAACTATCCTCAACCGATGAGCGGGAAGAGATGCGCAAGCGCTGGCGCGGCGTTCTGGACCTCTGGGCCGCCGAAATGACAGCGGAAACCGCCGTCGAGTAGCGATGGGATTGGGCCTATTCGCGCGGTACGCGCGCTAAAAGCATCAATCTGCTACATTGCGCGGTAATCTCGATTCGAGGTGGCTGACATGCTGGGGCAGGGCAATTGTCGGGGCAGCCGTCAGCCCGGCCGGCATCTCTGATATGAGGGGAAAGCACGCATGAGCAATGACAGCGGATCAAACGATGGCGGAATAAACCAGCTGCCGGAGTCTGCCCAGGAACTCGTCGACAAGGTCAGCCAGAACAGCACAACGCTGTTTTGGACAGGAATTGCCATGGCGGTGATCGGGCTGCTGGCCGTCGCCTTTCCGATCGTTGCCACCTTGTCGGTTGAGCTTTTGGTCGGTTGGATCTTCATCTTCGCGGGCATTATCGGCTTTGTCGGCGCCTTTTCCTACCACGGCACCGGGCCGTTCTTCGGCGCTCTTCTATTGTCCTTGCTGAAGGTGGTTGCCGGTGTGTTTTTGCTGATCAATCCGGCCGCTGGCGTTATCGCGCTGACCTTGGTCGTCGCCGTGCTTTTCATGATCGAGGGCGCCATGCAGCTTGCCCTGGCGTTCGAACTGAAGCCTGACTCCGGCCGCGGCTGGATGATCTTTTCGGCCGTGATTGCCATCCTCGCCGGCATCCTCATCGCGGCCAACCTGCCGGGTGCGTCGGTGTTCTTGCTAGGCCTCCTCGTTGGGGTGAATTTCCTTTGCACCGGCATCGCGATGATCATGTTGTCGCGTAACAAGCCCAGCTAAGTGTGTGATTCTTGAACCGCTTGCCAGCTTCGACCGGGCGAGGCCATCGCAAAATTCTTCTCGTTTAGCGGGCAGTCTGGAGTAGAGTTCTTGCCATTGCCGGCGCCCAGCCGGCCCTGTCGTTGTCAGTGATCCTTGCGGGAGGCCCTAGACATGCCAGTAGACGTCGGTCCTCATCGTCCCCTATTGCCTGTCACTTTCATGCGTTTTGGGCTCCTGGCAGTGATCGGGCTACTGACCCTGATCGTTATCATCATCTCGATTTGGGCACCGGGCTGGCTCTGGCTACTTGTGATCTTTGTACCTTTGCTGGCCGTTGGCGCCTTCGACCGCAACCAGACAAGGCATAGTCTCAGACGTAACTTCCCCCTGTTAGCGCGTTTTCGCTGGTTATTCGAAGATCTCGGCCCGTTCATGCGGCAGTACATTGTCGAGGACGATTTGTCAGGCCGGCCCTACAGCCGGATGGACCGGGCCTTGATCTATGCGCGGGCCAAGGGCGACGAAGACGCCCATCCTTTCGGTACTGAGCTCGATGTTGACGCGATCGAATACCAACTCATGTCGCATTCGATCAAACCGGTGGACAAGGCGACCGAGCCCTTCCGCGTCGACGTTGGCGGTCCACAATGTGACAAACCCTATTCGGCCTCGATTCTGAATATCTCGGCCATGAGCTTCGGCGCTTTGGGCGGCAATGCGATCCAAGCAATGAATCTCGGCGCCAAGCTGGGTGGCTTCTATCATGACACCGGCGAGGGCTCGATCAGCCCTTATCATCGCAAGCATGGCGGCGATTTGGTTTGGGAAGTCGGGTCGGGCTATTTCGGCTGCCGCAATAAGGACGGCACCTTCGACCAAGCGCTGTTTGCCGAGCAGGCCGTCGACGATCAAGTGCGCATGGTCGAAATCAAGCTGAGCCAGGGTGCAAAACCCGGCCATGGCGGCGTCTTGCCAGGTGCCAAGGTTACTCCCGAAATCGCCGCGACCCGGCATGTGCCGGAGGGCCAGGATTGTATCTCACCAGCCTATCACACTGCCTTTTCGACACCGCGAGAGTTGGTGGAGTTTGCCGCCAAAATGCGTGAGTGGTCCGGTGGCAAGCCGGCCGGCATCAAGCTGTGTGTCGGTCATGCCCATGAGGTCTTCGCGATCATGAAGGCAATGCTGGACAGTGAAATCTTGCTCGACTTCATCGTCGTTGACGGCGCGGAAGGCGGTACCGGGGCGGCTCCGTTGGAGTTCTCCGATCGTCTGGGCATGCCGTTGCGTGAAGGGCTGATCTTGGTGCGCAACGCACTTGTCGGCTGCGGTCTTGCTGGCAAGGTAAAACTGGCGGCCAGCGGCAAAGTTGTCAGCGGCTTCTCGCTTGCTGCTAACGCTGCCATTGGCGCTGATTGGAGCAACGCGGCGCGCGCCTTCATGTTCTCGGTAGGGTGCGTGCAGTCCCTCAAATGCCATACAGGCCGCTGCCCGACAGGTGTGACGACCCAGGATCCCACCTTGCAGCGCGGCTTGGTCATTGAGGATAAGGCCGAGCGGGTTCGGCGGTTCCACGACAATACGCTCGGTACGCTGACAGAGATGGTCGCCGCAGCCGGGCTGAACCATCCGAACGAACTGCAGCCCCATCACCTCTATCATCGGGTCACGTCGGTAGAGTTACGCTCAATTGACCGGCTGTTCCCGTTCCTAGGCGAAAACGAGCTGATCGACGACCCGGATAGTACGCCCTATGCTACCTGGTGGCGCGCTGCCAGCCCGGACAGCTTCGCGGCACAGACCGATGTGACCGCCGATCGCCTGGCGGTTTACAACGAAGCGCTGGCCAAGGGGCAGCGCCTATAGCGGTGGTTTAGCCGTTTGGAGATGGACCAGTGAGTCGGTTTTCATCTGAGGTCGTATTCGGGCAGGCCAGTGTTCGGGTCATCGTGGTCTGCGCGATCTTGATGACAGTTCTGATCATCGGCCGAACATTCCTGATCCCTCTGGCGATCGCCATTCTGATCTGGGTGTTGCTGAGCGCCCTAATCGATCGCCTGGCGCATTTGAGGATCGGCCAACACCGGCTGCCTCGTTGGTTGGCCACGACTTTCGGCATCATCCTTATTCTCATCGGTGCCTTCTTGGTTGCCCAAATATTGTCGAACCAGGCCAGTACTTTCGTAGCCGCTTTGCCGCAATATGAGGAGCGGCTGCAGCATCTGTTCAGCGAAGTCCTGTCCACGCTGGGCGATGACATGGCCAGCAACGCGCGAGATGCGCTGGACAATCTCGATATTTTTTCGACGCTGTCGACCGCCGCCAGCTCAGTCGGCTCGGTTCTGCTCGAGGTCAGCCTTGTAACGCTCTACGTCGCGTTCTTGTTGATCGATCAGGGCAGTTTGCCGCGCAAGTTTGCCGCCCTGTTTCCCGACCCTAAGGAAGCGAGCAGGGTCAGCGAGGTCATGTCGGCCATGGCGCACAGCGTTCGGCGCTATATGTGGGTCAAGACGTTGACCAGCTTGATGACGGGTGTCGCCAGCTATCTGACCTTGCGGCTGGTCGATGTCGATTTTGCCGAGACGATGGCGCTGATCATCTTCCTGCTGAACTACATCCCAAACATCGGCTCCATCCTGGGTGTCATCTTCCCAGCCTCGGTGGCGCTGCTTCAGTTCCAGACCTTGGTGCCGTTCCTAGTCGCGACACCGATCTTGATCTTCATTCAGGTCGTGATCGGGAACCTGGTTGAGCCGATGTTGATGGGCCGATCGCTCAATCTCAGCTCGTTCGTTATTATTCTGGCCCTGGTCTTTTGGGGCGTGATCTGGGGTGTCGCGGGCATGTTTTTGAGCGTGCCGATCACCGTGATGGTGATGATCATCTGCTCGCACATCAATGGCGCGCGCTGGATCGCGATCATGTTGTCGAAGGACGGAGAGATTGATTCCGACGGCCACGCCGATACGGTGTAGCTAAGCGTCGATCAGAGCCAGCCACTCGTCTTCCGTCAGGGTCGTAACCCCTAGCTCTTGGGCCTTCTTGGCTTTAGAGCCGGCATCCGCACCAACGATGACGTAGTCGGTTTTTTTGGAGACCGAGCCGGCAACCTTCGCGCCGATACTTTCTGCCCGGGACTTTGCCTCCGAGCGCGTAAGTTGTTCGAGCGTGCCCGTGAAGACGACCGTCTTGCCTGCCACCGGGCTGTCCCCAACTTCCGGGCCGACAAACGGCTCAACGGTTAGCTGGTCGGCCAAGTCGCGCAACACATCTTGGTTATGCGGTTCGGCAAAAAAGCCAAGAAGATCGTTGGCCACCGATGGACCGATTTGATCGATGTCGATCAGGCTGGCATAGGCTTCGCTTTCGACGGCCTGGGCCTCATCCATCACCTGTTGCAGGGTCTCCAAGGTGCCATAGGTGCGGGCGAGCAGTTTCGCCGTCGCCTGCCCGACCTGGCGGATACCGAGCGCAAAAATGAAGCGATCAAGCCCAATCGTCCGCCGGCTTTCGATCGCGGCGAACAGATTGGCGACAGACAGTTCGCCCCAACCCTTGCGCTCGGCCAGCTTCTCCTCGGACTTGGCATCCGCCTGAGCCAAGCGGAAGATATCTGCTGGTGTCGCGATCATCTTCTCGTCGAAGAAGAACTGGATCTGTTTGTGCCCCAGGCCCTCGATATCGAAGGCATCCCGGCTGACGAAATGGCGCAAGCGCTCAACCGCCTGGGCCGGGCAGATCAAGCCTCCAGTACATCGCGTGACCGCTTCGTCGGCCTCGCGGATGGCGAGGCTGCCGCATTCCGGGCAATGGTCGGGAAAGACGTATGGCTCACTATCCGCCGGCCGCTTCTCAAGAACCACCGAAACGACTTGCGGTATCACGTCCCCGGCACGCTGGATGACCACCGTATCGCCCTCCCGGATATCCTTGCGGGCGATCTCGTCCTGGTTATGCAAGGTGGCGCGGGCGACGACGACCCCGCCCACGGTGATCGGCTCAAGATTGGCCACAGGTGTCAGGGCACCGGTCCGGCCGACTTGAATGGTGATCTCGTTTAGCTTGGTCTGGGCCTGTTCAGCCGGAAATTTGTGAGCAATTGCCCAGCGCGGATGGCGACTAACCGCACCGAGCCTGTCCTGCCAATCAAGGCGATCGACCTTGTACACCACCCCATCGATATCGAATGGCATCGAACTCCTGGCTTCGGAGATTGTTCGATAATGCGCCAGCATCTCCTCGGCCGACCAGCAAAGCTGCGCAGGTTCGTTGGTCTTGAATCCCCATTGGACCAGGCGTTCTCGGAAGCCCTCCATCGTCTCGGCAAGCGGTTCGCTGACCTCTCCCCAGGCATAGGCGAAGAATTTCAGATTACGCTGGGCTGTGATTGAGGGGTCGAGCTGGCGCAGGCTGCCGGCTGCCGTGTTGCGGGGGTTAACATAGAGCGGCTCGCCCGCCTCCTCGCGAGCCTTGTTGAGCGCGGCGAAATCGCTGTGCAGCATGTAGACCTCGCCGCGAATTTCCAGCACCTCTGGCGACTCAGCGGCAAGATTTTCCGGGATCTCATCTAGGGTTTGGATATTCGCCGTTACGTCCTCGCCCTCCTGGCCGTCGCCCCTGGTGGAAGCCTGTACGAGCCTGCCCGCTTCGTAGCGCAGCGAACATGACAGTCCGTCGATTTTTGGCTCGGCCATGAAGGCAACCAGCTTTTCGGGATCGTCGCGCAGCTCTTTGATGAAGGACCGAACGCTGGCGACGAAATCCTCGACATCCTGATCGTCAAAGGCGTTGGCCAGAGACAGCATCGGCACGGCGTGGCGCACCTTGCCAAAGCCGCTTGCCGGCGATGAGCCGACCCGCTCGGACGGGCTGTCGTCGCGCTTAAGCGTCGGAAAACGCTGCTCGATGGCCTCATTGCGGCGACGCAGGGCGTCGTAGTCAGCGTCGGATACAGTTGGGGCGTCGTTTTGATGATAGGCGATGTCATGAGCCGCGATTTCGGTGGCCAGACTGGCTAATTCCGACTCAGCCTCTGTCTGATCGAGGTCTTCAATCGACTTCGCGCGGAGGCTCTTATCCGTCATTGCGGTGCAGCCCCAACCAGTTCGTCGGCGACAGCCCGCGCCTGGTCGGTGATACGCGCGCCCGACAGCATACGAGCGATCTCTTCCCGGCGATCATCGGCATCGAGCGTGGACACGTGGGTGGTCGTGGCATCGTCGCTGCTCGATTTTTCAACCCGCAGATGGTGATCGGCTTGGGCAGCCACTTGAGGGCTGTGGGTTACGACCAACACTTGCAGATCGCGCCCGAGCCGGGCCAGCCTTTCACCGACCGCCGCCGATACAGCGCCGGACACGCCGCTATCGACTTCGTCGAAGATCAGTGTTGGAACGCTTCCCTGGGCGCTCAGGACCACCTTCAGGGCAAGCATGAAGCGCGCCAGTTCGCCGCCTGAGGCGATCTTGTTTAGAGGGCCGAGTTCTGCGCCTGGGTTGGTGGCGACTACAAAGTTTGCTCGGTCCCAGCCCGACGCCCCCCAGTCGGCCTCATCCAGTGTTTCCAGACGGGTCGCAAACTTTGCCTTGTCTAACTTTAGCGGGGGCAATTCCTTGGCGACGGCCTTGTCCAGCGTGGCGGCTGAGTTTCGTCGGCTTTCGCTAAGCGACTGGGCCGCCGCTGTGAAGGCTTCTCGCGCTTGGTCCGAACGCCGTCGAAGCTGCTCCAGCGCACTGCCTTGATCGTCGATCAGCGCGAGACGTTCGGCGAACTCGGTCCTTACGCGGGGAAGGTCGGCGACCTCCACAGTATGCTTACGCGCCGCTGCCCGTAGTGCGAACAGGCGTTCCTCCAGGCTCTCCAAGTTTGAGTGCTCTAGATTGCTGTCATCGGCGAGGCCGCGGAGGCTTGCCAGAGCCTCTTCGATCTCCGACGCGGCCCTGCCAAGGGCCGCTAGCGGCGCTTCGAGGCGCTGACCAGCTTTGTCCGCTAACCGTTCGAGTGCCCTTTGCGCCGTCGCCAGGGCTGGGCTGGCACCTTGGTCCCCGTCGAGCACCTCGACGGCGGTCCCCAGCGCTTCCATGAGCTGCTCTCGATGCATCAACAAGCTGCGTTCTGCCGCAAGCCGCTCCTCCTCATCGGGCCCAGGATCGAGCTGGTCAAGTTCTTCGACCGCGTGCCGCAAGAACGCTTCTTCTGTTCGGGCTCTTTCGGCGTTCTCTAGTGCCTCGGCCAAGGCGTCTCGCGCTGACTGCCACTCCTTCCATCGACCGGCGGCTTTGGAGGCATCGACGCCCCCAAAGCCGTCCAGCAAACCACGATGTGTGGCTGGGTTCAGCAGTCCCTGGGTGTCGAATTGACCGTGAATTTCGACCAGCGTTTGGCCCAGTCGCCGCAGCAGACCGGCGCTTGCCGGCTGGTCGTTGACAAAGGCCCGGCTGCGCCCGTCGGCATTGATGGTTCGGCGCAGCACCAGCTCGTCCTCCCCGACAAACCCCTGTTCGCTAAGGATTGTGTATGCCTGATGATCGCTGGGTAGATCGAACGATGCGGCCACGCTGGCTTGATCTGCGCCAGGCCGCACATGCCGAGCCTCGCTTTTGGCGCCGATCGCCAATCCCAGCGCGTCAAGCAAGATCGACTTGCCCGCGCCAGTTTCGCCGGTCAGAGCGCTAAGGCCCGACCCCAATGTCAGCGTGAGTTGATCGACCAGTACGATGTTGCGGATCGACAGGGCGACCAGCATGGCGGGGGCCCGATCAGAAAATGCTTCCAAACGTGCGGCTGAAGAAACCAGAGCGCTGCGGAACATCGCCATCAACCAGCAACGCGTAGCTGTTGCGGTACCATTCGCTGCCAGGGAAGTTCGCGCCTAAAACCGTTGCGGTACGCTCGGCTTCTTGGTTCAGCCCCAGCGACATATAAGCCTCGGTCAGCCGATACAAGGCCTCTGGGGTGTGGCTGGTGGTCTGGTAGTTGTCGACCACGCTCCTAAAGCGGTTGATCGCAGCTGACATTTCGTTTTGGCGTAGATAGTAGCGGCCTATGGACATCTCCTGGCCGGCCAACTGGTCCTGGGTGAGGTCGTACTTTAGTTGAGCGTCGCGCGCATAAACCGAATCGGGGAACCGCCGGATCACGTCTTCCAACGTTTGTGCCGCCAGTTCGGTCAGATTCTGGTCGCGCTCTACGTCCACGATCTGCTCATAGTAGCAAAGCGCTCGCATGTAGTAGGCGTAAGCCACATCCGGGTTGCCGGGGTGCAGCTCTATGAACCGTTCGAACGCCAAAATCGCCTGATCATAGTCCAGATTCTGATAGTATGAATAAGCAGCCAGAAGCTGGGCCTCGGTGGCGTAGAGCGAGTATGGATGCTGGCGTTCAACCTCGTTGAACTCAGCTGCTGCCAAGTCAAACTCATCCTCACCCAAGGCGTTTAGGCCGGCCTCGTAGATCTGTTCCGGCGGTCGCTCGATATAGATCAGCTCGTCATCGCTCGAACCGCAGGCGGCAAGCACTAGAGCGCTGGCAGATGCCAGAATGATAAGTCTAATGGGGCGGATGATTGAAAGGCAGCTGGCCATCGGGTCGCAATCCGGTCCGAGTGTCGTTTCAAAACAGGCGGACCCGAAGCCCGCCTGAATGTTCTATACCATGAAAGACGCTAATTGCGACATGCCAGAGCCGGTCGCCAACCTTCGATCACGCGGTTTTGGCCAGCGGCATATCATCCCATGCCGGGGCGGCCCAATCGGCCGCCGTCGGCACTTCCATTCGCCAGGCATTATCGTCGGCGAACAGGGCGTGCAGCACTTGATTGTTCAAGCGATGCCCGGACTTGACGCCATCAAACCGCCCCAGAATCGGCGCGCCAGCAAGCGCCAGATCACCCATGGCATCCAGCGTTTTGTGCCGCACGAACTCATCCTTGTAGCGCAGCCCGTCCTCGTTCAGCACTGAATCACCGCTAACGACAACGGTGTTTTCCAGCGATCCGCCCCGTGCCAAGCCGGCTGCGCGCAATTGCTCCACCTCGTGCAAGAAGCCGAATGTGCGCGCGCGGGCAATCTCATCTCTAAAATCGTCATGGGCGGGGGTCAGGCTGAAATGTTGGCGTCCAATGGCCTTGCTGGCAAACGCGATCTCACAGTTAATCGAGAAACCCAGCGCAGGGCTAAGCGTGGCCGAAGCGCCATCGTCGTTCATCACTGTGACGGGCCGCAGCACTCGTATGGCTCGGCGCGGTGTGTCTTCGTCGACCTGACCGGCACATTCGATCAAAAACATGAACGGTTCGGCGCTGCCATCCATGACAGGCACTTCCGGCCCGTCCAACTCGATCAACGCGTTATCGATGCCAGAGCCGGCAAGCGCCGCCATCAGATGTTCGATCGTTCCAACCGTCGTGCCATGCTCGTTGCTGACAACCGTGCACAGCTTAGTGTCGCAGACCCGATCCCAGCGCGCCTGAACCACCGCGCGGTGAGCGGGAACATCTGTGCGCACAAATGTGATGCCGGTGCCGGACTCCGCCGGCCGAAGGGTCAGCGTCGTCCGCCGTCCGCTATGGACGCCGACACCCGAACAATGGATCGACGATTTTAAGGTCCGTTGCAACAAAGTGGGCGCATACACTTGGGAACTCTCCCGACCGCGAGATCATTACTGAATGGATCGATAGCCAGTTAACCGAACCCACCCTGTCAAAGAGCCCATCAGCACCAGAACCAGCTTTACGTCGATTGACTATCCAAGCCCGATTTACGGCCCAAAAACTCGACTAAGCCATTGATGGCAAAGAAAAGGCTCCAAAGGCGTAGATAGCAAATCGCCCTTGGAGCCCACAAATCACTCTTTGTTACGCTTTGTTACCGGTTTTCGGTCTCCTTACCGCCTTGTTTGGCCAAAGTTAGTTGGCCTGACGGCGTAAGAATGCCGGAATATCAAGCCCGTCATCTTCGTTCGGCGGCAGCGGCGGGCGGGTCGAAGCATCGACACCCGTCAGCCGCTGCTGCGCTGGCTGCGCGCGGGGGGTGGAGGGGCGAGGGGCCGGCTCTTGCACTGGCTCGACCGGCTGCTGCTGCAGCTGCGCGCGTTCCACCGGCGCACGCTCAACCGGCGGGGCGGCAGGACGGAGAGCAGGGCGCGGTGCCGGTGGTGCCTGTTCGTGCTGGGCCGCGGGAGGTGCCCCCTGGGCATCATCTTTGATGAGACCCGTAACCCTGCGGAACAAACCACCAGGCCGACGTCGCGGCGGTTCGGGCCGTTCCTGCTCAGCGGCTGGTTCCGGTGCGGGCGCCGGGACAGGTTCCGCCGCGGGCATCTCAGCCCTCGCAGGTGCCTGCGGCGCGGGCCTACGCGGCGCGCGCGGTGCGGCCTGACGCGCCACTTCCGCGGGGGCTTCGGCGGGTTCTTCTGTTACCGGCTCTGGTTCCGGCTGCACTTCCTGCTCGTATTCCGCCGCCGCCGGTTCATCCTCGGCCGCCTCGGCAAAATCGATCAGCGAGGGCTCGGCCGCCGGTTCAAGTTCGGCCTCGACCGCAAGCTGGGCTGCGGGTTGAGCTTGGACCGTCGCCGCCACGGGCTTCGGCGTGGGGGCGGGCTCTGCCTCTGCTGCCACCATAGCCGGTGCTGCTGCACTTGCCGCCCTTCCGATCGACTGTGGGAAGCTCGCGGCCGGTGCGGTCGCGGGACGATCGCTGGCAGCCGGTTCGCCTGCCGTCATCGGCCGACGCTCCGACACTAGGTTGAGGCTGGTGACATTTGGCCGCGGACTGGCCTGAGCATCGGCCTCAATGCCCGTCGCCACCACCGACACCCTGATCTTGCCTTCCAGCTTCTCATCGAATGTCGAGCCAAAGATGATGTTGGCCTCAGGGTCGACCTCATCGCGGATGCGGTTCACCGCCTCGTCGACCTCATAGAGGGTCATGTCCATACCGCCGGTGATGTTGATCAGCACGCCGCGCGCGCCTTTCATGGAAACATCGTCGAGCAGCGGGTTGGAGATTGCCGCCTCGGCGGACGTGATCGAGCGGCGCTCGCCATCGCCCTCGCCGGTGCCCATCATGGCCTTGCCCATCTCGGCCATCACGGTGCGGATATCGGCGAAGTCCAGATTGATCAGGCCGGGCATGACCATAAGGTCGGTGACGCCGCGCACGCCGGAATCCAGCACCTCATCGGCCATCTTGAAGGCGTCCGCGAAGGTCGTCTTCTCATTGGCCACGCGGAACAGGTTCTGGTTCGGGATAATGATCAGCGTATCGACATATTGCTGCAGTTCCTTAAGGCCTTCTTCGGCCAGGCGCATGCGATGCGCGCCCTCGAAATGGAACGGCTTGGTCACGACGCCGACCGTCAGCATGCCCATCTCGCGTGCCGCGCGGGCGATCACCGGACCAGCGCCCGTGCCGGTGCCACCGCCCATGCCGGCGGTGATGAACACCATGTGGCTGCCGTCGAGATAGGCCGATATTTCCTCGATCGCCTCTTCCGCGGCCGCCCGGCCGATGTCTGGCCGCGAACCCGCGCCCAGGCCTTGGGTAATGCCTACGCCGAGCTGAAGCTTTCTTTCCGCCGTGTTGCCTGCGAGGGCTTGAGCATCGGTATTGGCAACCACGAACTCGACCCCCTCAAGGTTCGAGCGGATCATGTTGTTGACCGCGTTGCCGCCGGCGCCGCCAACGCCGACTACCGTGATCTTCGGGCGCAACTGCGCGTCATTCATGGGTATCGTTAGATTGATCATCGCTAAAACTCCTTTCCGCCTTTGGTAACCGTCCGCCTTGTGTCGACCGCCTCGCCCCGGCCGTCAGGCCGCCGGTTCCCCGGCGCTGAATCTCTGTTGTTCTGCCTAAAGATGTTCACGAACCCACCCTCCAAGTCGGCCCCACATTCCCTGTCTGCGGTCATCGACCGGTCCGATTTCCGCGATGTCCATCGCTTGGCCTGAAAGCGACACAAGCAAACCTGCCGTCGTTGCAAATGCTGGTCCCGAAATCCCATCGGTGAGACCGTCAAGTCCTGCCGGCCGACCGAGACGGACCTGCTTGTCCATCACAAGCTGTGCCAGCTCGCGAACCCCTTGAAGCTGGCTTGCGCCGCCGCACAGCACGACGCGTCTGCCGGAGATCTTGTCGAACCCGCCAGCTTCCAGCCGGCCACGCACGAGTTCGAAAATCTCCTCAACGCGCGGCTGGATGATTCCGGTCAAAAGGCTTTTGGGGACGTGATTAACGTGCCCCTCATCTTCTTCGCCGACTTGTGGGACGTCGATGACCTCGCGTTCGTCGGCGACCGAAGGCATGGCGCTGCCGAACAGCGTCTTCATTCGCTCCGCATGGGTCAGCTTCGTGGTCAGTCCGCGCGCCAAATCGTTGGTGACATGGGCGCCGCCGACCGGGATCGTGTCAGTAAACACCATCTTGCCTTCAAAGAAGACGGCCAGGGTCGTGGTGCCGGCACCCATATCGATGATAGTGCAGCCCAGTTCCATTTCGTCGGGCACCAGGCAGGCAAGGCCAGCGGCATAGGCGCTGGACACCAGACTCTCGACCTCCAAATGGCACCGCCTTATGCAGGTCTCCAAATTGCGTATCGCGCTGGATCCGGCCGTAACCAGATGCAGATCGACGCCAAGCCGCTCGCCATACATGCCGCGCGGGTCGCTGATGCCTCGGGCGCCATCGACGATGTACGAGACCGGGATCGCATGAACAATTTCGCTATCGGGGCCCAATGGTGCTTGGTTCTGGCCGCGAAGTGCGCGCATCAGATCCGTTTCGGTGACCTCGGAGTTTGAGATCGCAACTTCGACGCTAATTGTCTGCGATGCTGGGTGCCCACCGGAGAGGTTGACGTGAACCTGGTCGATTTGCTCGCCAGCCGTCTTTTCGGCTGACTCGATGGCGCTGCCGATCACCTGGACGGCCGCCTCCATATCAATGATGGCTCCTGCCCTGACGCCCTGGCTTATGTGGTGTCCGGTACCGATCACGGTGGGCGTGCCGTCGCCGTCAACGCGTGCGATGAAGCAGACAATTTTGGACGTTCCCACATCCAGGGCGGCCATGATCTCGCCCCGGTTTTTCGTCTTCGGTCGTTTGGTGCCGTTCAAACCCATGGCGCTTACGTCGATTCCCCTGCGTTCGAGTCTATTACCTCAGCCTCCAGTTCCCCTTCGGCGGCCGGTGGAGGCGTCATCCGGACGACGACGCGGTCGTCCAGACGCATGTCAATTCTTGCGATATCGCGGTTCAGCAGTCCGTCGGCTGCCTCGATGGTTTCGATCTGATCGATTGCCGCCGCCAGATTGTCTTCCGGCAGCTGCACCGTGATGCCGTTGTCCAGGCGCAGGTCCCAGCGGCGATCGCCAACCCAAATGGCGGCCGTCACCTGATCGGCAACCAATGGGGCGTTTTCGAGAGTGGCGATCAACGTCGCGGCCTCGGTTTGTGCCCCAAAACCGACGACAAGCAGCAACGGACCAAAAGCGCCCAGATCGTCTTGCGCAAGCTCGACACCGTCGGCGTCGATCAATCGGACGACCCCGTCTTGTTGCCAAAGGGCAAGGGGTTGCCGTTCCTCGATCCTGAGCCGCAAGACATCCGGCAACTGCCGCTGGATCGTTGCCGATTTCACCCAAGGCAGCGCGACAATACGGTCCATCGCTGCTGTGGCGTCGAAGCTCAGGATAGGATCGCCGCGTTCCACGTCCAGCGCTTGCCAGATCGCGTCGCGATCACTCACGCCTCGTCCGGTCACCACCACTTCCTCAACGCTAAATCCGATATCGGCGGTGAACGCGAGCGTCTTGACCCAAATCTCGTTCCACCAGGCTGCTGCACGGCCGCTGGCCACGGCCCATCCGCTGCCACCTAAGATTCCGAATACGAAGACCATGACGACACCGAAGCGCAGGCCACGTGCAAAACGCTTGAGTGGGCCAGGGCGGCGCCGGGCCGGCGTCGGAATGGCGGTTGGCGCTACGCGTGGCATGACGCGGTCTCCACCAGCCAGCGACACAGTTCGACGAACGACACACCGACATGATCGGCCTGTTCGGGCACCAGCGAGATTGAGGTGAATCCCGGCTGGGTGTTGACCTCAAGAAAGTAAAGGCCGTCGGTTCCCGGTAAGCTGTCGTCATACCGGAAGTCAGATCGGCTGATCCCGTTGCATCCCAGCGTCCGGTGAGCGGTCAGCGCTTGGTCCATGCAGGCATCGAACACAACCTTCGGAAGTTTCGCCGGAAGTATATGCTTTGCATGACCGCTGACATACTTGGCCTCGTAGTCGAAGAAGCCGTGACTGTGCTGGATCTCGGTCACGGTAAGCGCACGGTCGCCCATAACGCCGACAGTCAGCTCCCGGCCGGGTATATAGCTTTCAACCAGCACGTCGCCGCCGAAGGCCCATTCCTTGATGTCGATTGGCGGCTGGTTGTCGCCTTGGCGCACGATGCGAACGCCGACACTGGATCCCTCGGCCGCGGGCTTCACCACGTATGGCGGATCCATCACGTGGCGCGAGGCGACTTCGACAGGGCTGTGAACTTCGCCGCGCGGGCTCTGGATACCGACCGCGCTTAGCAGCCGCTTGGCCAGTGGTTTGTTCATGGCAATCGAGGAAGCGGCAACGCCCGAATGGGTGTAGGGGATCTCCAAGAAGTTGAGCACGCCCTGGATCACGCCGTCCTCGCCGCCGCGCCCATGCAGTGCGTTGAACACAACGTCAGGGGCAGGGCTCAGGGCGCTGGTCAGGTCTTTAAGGTCGTGGTCGACATCGATTGTCTCGACGTCAAAGCCGCCCTCACGCAACGCCTTTGCGGCCGCTGCGCCCGATGTCAGCGACACCTCGCGCTCAGCCGACCAGCCGCCCATCAGTACTGCGACCCGCTTAGCCATGGGCGACCTCCTGCCCTGGCAGCGGGATGCCGATCCGCCTGATTTCCCAGCGCAGCTCGATGTCGAACTTGTCCTTGACACGCTGGCGTACCAGTTCGCCCAACGCCTCAAGATCGCCGGCCGTCGCGGTGCCGGTGTTGATCAGGAAGTTGCAGTGCTTCTCGGAGACCTGCGCACCGCCAACACGCAGGCCCCGACAGCCAGCGCCGTCGATCACCTGCCAGGCTTTGTGACCTGGCGGATTGGCAAAAGTCGATCCGCCTGTTCGGGCACGAATGGGCTGCGTTTCCTCTCGCGCGTCGGTGATCTCCTTCATCCGCGCGGCGATTGCGCGCGCATCACCAGGGCCGCCTTGCAATAGGGCCCCGGTAAAGATCCAGTCAGCGGGTGCGTCGGTATGCCGATAGCTCATGCCCAAATCAGTTGGCCCGACCCGATAGATTCGGCCCGAACGGTCGACCGCCTCGGCCTCGACCAGGACATCCTTGAACTCGGTGCCGTAGGCGCCGGCATTCATGCGTAGCCCGCCGCCGATCGTGCCGGGAATGCCGACAAGAAACTCCAGGCCCGCGACACCGGCCTCCATGGCGACCCGCGCGACGTGGATGTCCAGTGCCGCTGACCCGGCCCGCACCTGATCGCCTTCGGCGTCGATGAGCGCGAAGTCCCGGCCAAGCCGAATGGTCACGCCCGGTACGCCGCCGTCGCGGACCAGCAGGTTGGAGGCGACGCCGATCACTGTGATCGGGATATCGGCAGGGCACGCTGCCAAAAAGGCTGCGAGATCTCCGCGGTCTGCCGGTTTGAACAAAACCTCTGCCGGTCCGCCGACGCGGAACCAGGTGACCCGCGACAGGTCAGCATTTTCGGTCAGACGGCCGCGCACCGCTGGCAGTCGATCAATCAGTCGTGTTTCGAACTTCTGGGCTGCGGTCATCATCGCCCGCCTCCCTGACTCAACTGGGCGGCTACCGGATTGCGCAGGGCGGCGAGTTCTGCCGGCAGGGCGTTGGCCCACTTGGTGATGTTGCCGGCCCCCAGACAAACAACGAGATCACCGGCGCGGGCAACATGGTGAACGGTCGGCGCCAGCATTTCAGGACCGTCCAGCGGGAACACCTCTCGATGACCCCTGGTACGCAACCCTTCGACGAGATGGTCTCGGTCGGCGCCTTCAATGGGTTGTTCGCCCGCCGCATAGACATCGGCGACGATCACCATGTCGGCATCGTTGAAGCAGGTGCAGAACTCTTCGAACAGGCTTTCAAGACGGCTGTAGCGATGGGGCTGCACAACAGCAATGACCCGGTTGTCAGCTCCAGCGCCGCCCCGAGCCGCCGCTAAGACCGCAGCAATCTCAACCGGATGATGGCCGTAATCGTCGATGATCGTGACGCCGTCGACTTCGCCGGTTTTAGTGAAGCGGCGTTTCACACCGGCGAAGGCGGCCAAGCCGCGCCGAATGCGGTCGTCGTCGATGCCCATTTCAGTCGCCACCGCGATCGCGGCGAGGGCGTTGAGCACGTTGTGCTGGCCCAGCATCGGCAAATACAGGCCGCTAACCGTTCGACCTTCGCCGCTGATCCGATCGCGCATGACGACATCGAAGCGAGCGCCTGACGGATCCATCGTCAGGTTGACGGCTCTGAGGTCAGCCTGAGGGCTGAAGCCATAGGTGACGACGCGCCGGTCCAAAACGCGCGGGATCATCGCCTGGACCTCGGGATGATCGATGCACATGGCCGCAAAGCCATAGAACGGGACGTTTGTTACAAACTGCTCGAACGCCGCGCGAACCCCGTCGAAGGTGCCGTAGAAGTCGAGATGCTCGGGGTCGATGTTAGTCACCACCGCGATCGTCGCCGGCAGCCGGGTGAAGGTGCCGTCGCTCTCATCGGCCTCAACCACCATCCAGTCGCCCTGGCCAAGATGCGCGTTCGTTCCGTAGGCGTTGATGATACCGCCATTGACAATCGTAGGGTCGAGCCCGGCGCCATCCAACAGGGCGGCGACTAATGAGGTCGTGGTGGTCTTGCCGTGGGTACCGCCCACGGCGATCGACCATTTCAGTCGCATCAGTTCGCCCAGCATTTCGGCCCGGCGGACGACGGGGATCATGGCGGCTCGCGCGGCTGCAACCTCTGGGTTGTTGGCCTTGACCGCCGAAGACGCGACCACTACGGCGCAGTCTGCAATGTTCTCGGCCCGGTGGCCGATCGCAACCGGAATGCCCAGCGCGCGCAGTCGTTCGACGTTCGGGCCTTCGGCAATGTCACTGCCCTGTACGTCATAGCCGAGGTTGCCCAGGATCTCGGCTATGCCGCTCATCCCGATGCCGCCAATGCCGACAAAGTGGATGCGGCCGATATCGAGAGGCATTTCCCTCATTCGGCTGCCTCCATGACAGGCGAATTGCCATTGGCACCGCCGTTGTGGCTCGCGCCCAACACCAAGTCGGCCAAGCGATCGGCCGCGTCGACGATGCCCAGCTTGCTGGCATCCTCAGCCGCGCGGGTCAGGGTTTCCGGCAACATCAACAGATTATCGAGGCAACCCGCCAGCCCTTCGACCGTAAAGCCGTCCTGCGGCAAGACCCAGGCCGCTCCGGCCTCGACCAAGTTCTGGGCATTGGCCCGTTGGTGATCGTCGGCGGCATACGGGTAGGGCACCAGGATCGACGGACGGCCGGCGACCGTCAATTCGGCGCAGGTCGATGCGCCTGCACGAGTGATCGCAAGATGGCAGGCCGCTAGCCTTCTTGGCACGTCGGTAAAGAAGGTCGCCAATTCCGCTTTGACGCCAATCTTGGCGTAAGCCATGGTCGCGCCGTCCAAATCCTCTGGCCGGGCCTGCTGGACAATGAACAGGCGCCTTTTGACGTCTTCCGGCATGCGGTCGATGGCGGCCGGAACGATTTCGCTGAACACGCGGGCGCCTTGGCTGCCGCCGAGCACCAGCAAGCGAATCTCGCCGCCGTTCGGTGGCTCGTAAGCGCTGCCGTGGAGCGCTGCGATCTCCGGGCGCACAGGCGTGCCAATCAGTCGAGTCTTAGACTCGTCGCTGTCTGCCAGCCCCGCAACCGTTGGAAAGGAAACGCCGATCTGTTGTGCGCGGCCCGCCAGCATTCGGTTGGCGCGGCCAACGACGGCGTTTTGTTCATGCAGCACGATCCGAAGGCCCAACCTGCTGGCGGCAAACACGGTGGGAAGGGACGGATATCCGCCAAACCCGACAACAGCCACCGGCTCCAACTTCTTCAGCAGGGTCATTGCTTGCCGATAGCCGATACCAAGTTCCAGGGCGGTCCGGGCCTTGCCCAGCAGACCCGACTGCAAGCGTGATGCCCGTACCCGAAGGGTCTCAACGCCGGCAAGGTCGCCGCCGAAGGCTTGACCCCGCTTATCGGTGATCAACACGACCTGTTCTCCGCGCGCAATCAAGGCTCTTGCCATGGCCTCGGCTGGGAAGATATGGCCGCCGGTACCGCCCGCCGCCAAGACGATCGGGCCGCTCATGTTCGCCCCCCCGCCTGTCGCCGCGTGAGGGCGAGCAACAGGCCGGTGCCGAGCGCCAGCGCCAGCATTGAGGAGCCGCCATAGCTGATGAAGGGCAGCGTCATGCCCTTCGTCGGGATGAGGCTCAATGTCGAGCCCATATTTATCAGCGCTTGAAAGCCGAACTGGGCCGCCAGACCGCCCACGGCCAATACGACGAACAGGTTACCGCTGCGGCTGGCGCGGATCAGGCTGCGGATAACCACAAAGCCGAAGAGCGCGACCAGCAGAAGGCACCACAACAGGCCAAACTCCTCGCCCGCCACGGCGAAGACAAAATCGGAATGGGCGTCAGGTAGGAACTGCTTAACGGCCCCTTCGCCCGGACCGACGCCCCAAACGCCGCCATTGGCAAAGGCATCTAAAGACCGGTCGATCTGGTAGCTGTCGCCGCTTTCCGGATCCATGAACCGGTCGATACGGCTGGCCACGTGGGGGAAGGTGAAATAGCTGGCAACGCCGCCGCCGATGGCGATCAGCCCCAACAGGATCACGGCCGCGATCGGCAGACCAGCGACGAAGAATTGGACACCCCAAACAGCGGTCACCACGACAGCCATGCCAAGGTCGGGCTGCATCAGCAGCAATCCCATCACCAGCGCATAGAGCAGGGCCGAGGCCAGGTATCCCGGGACGTAGCGCTCGGTCTTTTGCAACGAAAACAGCCATGCTGCGGTGACGGCGAAGGCTGGCTTTAGGAATTCGGATGGCTGCAGCGTCATTCCCGGCAGGTGCAGCCAGCGTGTTGCGCCCTTGATCTCTACGCCGATGACGAGGGTAGCCGCCGTCGCCGCAAGCCCGCCGAGCAGCACGAGCAGCGAGACACGGCGGACCCAGTTGGCCGAAAGCGTGGAGCAAACGACCAGAATTCCAATCGTCGGCACCAGCAGCACCAGATGTCGCTGGATGAAGTGATAGTCGGGCAGGTTGATCCGCTCGGCCACCGGCGGGCTGGCTGCCGCGACCATGATGGCGCCCAGGCCGATCAGCATGCCGAGCGCTGTCAGCGACAGACGGTCGATCGTCCACCACCAACGGCCGAATACCGTGGCATCGGTGCGGGTGATGCTGACCGTCATGCTGCACCGCCCAGGGTCTGCGTCTGGTGCCGATGCGCGATTGCGGTTACCGAGGCGATGAAGGCCTCGCCACGAGCCTCGAAGTCGACGAACTGGTCCCATGACGTGCAGGCTGGCGCCAAGAGCACGACGGCGTTCTCGGCGCCATCTGCCAAGGCAGCATCAAAGGCCGCTGACGTCGCGGCATCCAGATCGGTGCAATGGCTGTGAGGTACGCAGCCGCCTTTCGACGCGCCGTCGATGAAGGCCGCCAAATCGGAGGCTGCCTCGCCAATCAGAAAGGCGTGGCGGATGCGTTTTAGGTGAGGGGCCAGAGACTCAAATCCTGTTCCCTTGGGCCGCCCGCCGGCAATCCAATAGACGGTGTCGTAACTGCCAAGCGCTTTGGCCGCCGCGTCGGGGTTGGTGGCCTTGCTGTCGTTGACGAACCGGATGCCAGAAACATGGGCCACTGTTTGCTGCCGGTGCATGAGGCCTGGGAATGTCGCCAGGCCCGGCACGATCTTCTCCGACGGCAACCCAGCAACCCTGCAAGCGGCGTAGGCGGCTGCGGCGTTTTGCCAGTTGTGCTGACCAGGCAACGCTGGTGCGCCGACAAGGTCGAAAACTTCGATTGGTGCACTATCAATCGCATCGACAAGCTTCCCGTCTACGGCCGAGACGCCGCCGTCGACCGGCTCGATGGCCGAGATTGGGACGACACGTCGACCGGCTGCCTCCAGCGCGTTAGCTACCTTTCGGGATGGCTCGTCATCGACGCCGACAATCGCAGCGGTCTGGTTGCCCTTACCTTCGAAGAGGCGCCGTTTGGCGGCGATGTAGCCGTCCATATCGGGATATCGGTCGAGATGGTCGGGCGTGATGTTCAAGAACACGCCGGTTGACCATGGCACGTCCTCGATGGTTTCCAACTGGTAGGAGCTAACCTCCAGCACATACCAGCCGTCGGCGCCAAGCGATGCCAATGACAGGGCCGGCCGTCCAAGGTTGCCGCCTGCCTCGGCCGGAGAACCGCCATTGGCCAGCAGGTGTCCGATCAAAGATGTCGTGGTTGACTTGCCGTTCGTGCCGGTAATGCCGATGAAATTGGCCTCAGGCTTTGCTTCGGCCAGCAGGTCGATATCGCTGATCAGCCGAACATCATTGTCGAGCGCCAATTGGACGACAGGGTGGGGCCTCGGATAACCGCGTGGGATACCGGGGCTCAGAACCAGGGTGTCAATGTCGCCGAGCCCCTCGGTCGCGAACCGGCGCAACGGAATGCCCCCGCGTTCAGCCCAGGATCGGCCGACGAGGCCGTCATCCCAGGCCACCACTTTGACGTCTGCCGCCTTTAGCGCATCGGCGGTGGCCATGCCTGTGCGGCCAAGACCCAAGACCCCGAAACTACGACCGCGAAATTGGCTGAGATCGATCATCGCATCTATCTCAGCTTCAGCGTGCTAAGGCCGACCAATGCCAGGATCACGGCGATAATCCAAAACCGGATCACGATGGTGGGTTCGGCCCAGCCTTTCTTTTCGAAGTGGTGGTGTAGCGGCGCCATGCGGAAGACGCGCCGGCCCGTCAGCTTGAACGAGGCGACCTGGACGATCACCGAAACCGTCTCGAGCACGAACAGGCCGCCTACGATGGCCAGCACGATCTCATGCTTGATGATCAGTGCGATGGCGCCAAGGGCGCCGCCCATCGACAGGCTGCCGGTGTCGCCCATGAAGACCATGGCGGGCGGTGCGTTGAACCATAAGAACCCAAGGCCGCCGCCGATGAGGGCGCCGCAATAGATCGCCAGTTCGCCTGAACCCGGCACCAAGTTGATCTGCAGGTAATTCGCAAAGATGGCGTTACCGGCGACATAGGCGATGAAGCCGAACACACCGGCGGCGATCATCACCGGCACGATCGCCAACCCGTCGAGCCCGTCCGTTAGGTTGACCGCGTTTGACGCACCGACCAGCACGACCAGCGCAAACAGCGGAAACGCAAAACCCAGTGGGATTAGATATTCATTGATGAACGGTACGGCGACGCCCGTGTTCAGCGGCGAGGGCGTCAGCCACATGTACCAAAAGGCTGCCAGCAGCCCGATGATCAACTGGGCCAGCAGCTTCCTGCGACCTGAGAGACCTTTCGTGTTGCGTCTGGTGAGCTTCAGGTAGTCATCGGCAAATCCGATCAAACCGAAGCCGACCGTCACCAACATGACGATCCAGACATAACCGTTGGACAGATCCGCCCAGAGCAATGTCGCGACCGTGATCCCGATCAGGATCATCAGCCCGCCCATGGTCGGCGTGCCCGCCTTGGCGAAATGGGTTTCAGGCCCGTCATCGCGGATCGGCTGGCCGGCGCCCTGGCGTCTTCTCAGCCATTTGATCAGGCTCGGCCCAATGACAAAGGCGATGACCAATGCGGTTATCAGCGCCGCACCGGTTCGGAATGTCAGATAGCGCACCAAGTTGAAAAGTGTGAAATCGTCAGCCAGCGGCAGCAGCAAGGCGTACAGCATGCCCTAGCCCCCGTTCGCTGCTTTGTGGGGCGCGAATTTCTCTGCATGATCATCCGCGCCGAGCGACCGAATGGCATCGACCACTTTGGCCATACGGCTGCCGAGAGACCCTTTCACCATGAGGATATCGCCGGGCTGAAGGGCTTCTGTGACGAGGGGCGCAAGAGCTTGTGAATCCGGCGCGTGCGCGCCGCGTCTTGCGGACGGGAGAGCCTCGTAGAGGCCCTTCATATGGGGCCCGCAGGCGAAGACCAGATCGATGTCAGCCTGCTCGATTGGGCCGATTAAGTCACGGTGCAAACGGTCGGCGTCCGGTCCCAATTCCAACATGTCCCCAAGTACCGCGATTCGCCGATTGGACAAAGTCGAACCACTACTAATTTCAGATCGGCCGAGGACATCGAGGGCAGCGACGACTGCGGCGGGGCTCGCGTTGTAACTTTCATCGATCAGCAGGATCGTCGCCGGGCCGCTCTCGGTCGAAATCGCCAGCTTCTGTCGAGCACCGCGCCCAGCACCCGGTGTGATCTTCGACAGGCTACGCGCCGCTGTGACCACGTCGGCCCCCGCCGCCTTGACGGCCAGCAAAACTGCCAGGCTGTTCATCACCCAATGGCCGCCGGGCGAGGACAGTGAATACTGAATGGGTTCTCCCCGGATCACGGCATTCACGGCGCTAGCCGTTGGGTGCAGCGAGCAATCGACCAATCGTGCGTCGGCCTGCTCGTCGCTGCCGAATGTCCAGATGCGGCCGATGCCTTGCGTGCGGGCGTGAGCGACCAGGCGCGCAAGCTGGGGGTTGTCGCCATTTAGGATCGCGACTCCACGCGAGTCCATTCCGTCGAAGATCTCGGCCTTGGCATCGGCGATTTCCTCAACCGAACTGAATGCCGCCAAATGGGCTGCCGCCACCGTCGTGATGATCGACACGGCCGGCTTGACCTGATGGGACAGTGGGGAGATTTCGCCAGCATGATTCATACCTAGCTCGAAGACGCCATACTCGGCGTCGAGCGGCAGCCGCGCCAAACTCAGCGGCACGCCCCAGTGATTGTTCAGATTGCCCTTGGTGGCATAGACCTTGGCCTGCGCGCCCAGACAGGCCGCCAGCGCTTCTTTGGTCCCGGTCTTTCCGACCGAGCCTGTGACCGCGAGGACCACCGCCTTGCTGCGCAGTCGGGCGAAACTGCCAAGCGTTTCAAGGCCGACCATCGTATCGTCGACGATCAGAAGCGGTGCGTCGGCGGCGACGCCATCGGGCACTCGATGCACCATAGCGGCGGCCGCGCCGCGTGCCAAAGCCGCGGCTACGAAGTCGTGCCCGTCGAAGCTAGGACCCTGTAGAGCGACGAAAAGGTCGCTCGGTTCGACCGTTCGGCTGTCGATCGAAACACCGGTGACGCTCCACTCCCCGGCCGCCATGCCATCGGACGCACGCGCGGCCTCGTCTGCGGTCCACAGGACGGTCTTCTTGGGGGCTGTCGCATTCATGATCCGGCCCTCGAAACAAGGGCGTTGGCGGCCTTCCTGGCCTGCTCGACATCGTCGAAGGGCCGTACTTCGTCGCCGACGATCTGTCCCGGCTCATGGCCTTTGCCGGCGATAACCAGCACATCGCCTTGATCGAGCGCGTTGACGCCGGCGCGGATGGCTTCTGCCCTATCGCCGATCTCCAAGCCGTCGGGGCAGGCGGCCATGACGGCCGCGCGGATTGCTGCAGGGTCCTCGGTCCGTGGATTGTCGTCCGTCACGATCGGGCGGTCGGCCAGGCGCTGCACGACAGCACCCATTTGAGGACGCTTACCCGGGTCGCGATCGCCGCCGCAGCCGAACACGGTGAACAGTCGCCCCTCAACATGCGGGCGCACCGCCGTCAGCACGGTTTCGAGCGCATCGGGCGTATGCGCGTAGTCGACATAGATCGCGGCGCCGTTCGGCAGGGTCGCCGCCAATTCCAATCGGCCGCGAACGCCGCGCAGAACTTCAAGGCCTGCAAGCGTCGCATCGCGATCGCCGCCCAGGGCAAGGACAAGGCCAGCGGCGCAGAGCGCGTTCATCGCCTGGAACCCGCCAATAAGAGGCAAGGTGCACGTCGCGCTTTGCCCGGCGAGCGAGAGCTTAAGCGTTTGCCCGTGGGGCAGGGCAGTACGATCGACCAGCCTGATATCGCTGGCGTTGCGGCCGTAGGAAAAGACAATTCTGTTCGCTTCAGAAGCCGACTGTGAGACGGCCCGCCCGGCATCGGTATCGACGTTGATGACGGCAATACCTTCGGGCGCCAGCACTTCAGTGAACAGACGGGTCTTGGCGGCCAGGTAATCGGCGACGGTCGCGTGATAATCGAGATGATCGCGGCTGAGATTGGTGAATCCAGCCGCCCCCACCCGTACGCCGTCGAGACGGTATTGGTCCAAACCGTGGCTCGACGCCTCCATCGCCAAATGGCTGATGCCCTTCTCGGCCAGTTCGGCCAGAATTTCGTGAAGCGTCACCGGATCGGGGGTCGTCAACGCGCCATACCGATCCATTCCCGGTGCTGCAATCCCCAACGTCCCGACACTGGCAGCGGCCATTCCTTGCGATTGACAGAGTTGGCGAGCGAAATCCGCGGTCGACGTCTTGCCGTTCGTTCCGGTGACAGCGGCGATATACTCGGGCTGCTTCCGATAATACGCAGCGGCCATCAATGCGAAACGGCGCCTTGGATTGTCGTCTTCAATCAGCGAGATATTGGCGTGTTGTTCGGCCAGTCGCGTGCCGGTTGGCGCTAGAACAGCCACCGCACCCTTCGCAATGGCGTCATTGATGAAGTCGCGGCCGTCTGCCTGGCTGCCGGGCAGGGCAGCGAACAGAAAGCCAGGTTCGACACGGCGGCTGTCGGCCGTCAGCCCGCGCAATGAACCGGGTATGGGCGCAGGAGAGGGCGTCGTCGTCAGCATCTTGGTCATTGCGAATTTGCTGGGGCTGCCCGCCGATCCAACACCTCATCGCTCAGCGCCAGGGCTTCGATGATTGCCGGATCGTTTTCGTCGATCGGCGCCATGCCGACCATTGGGGCCATGCGTTCGATTACGCGTCTCACCGTTGGTGCTGCGACCCAACCGCCGGTGGCATAGCCATACGTCTCGGCGGTTCCATGCGGCTCATCGAGCATGATGAAAACGACATATTCGGGGCTATGAATGGGAAAAGCTGCGATGAAGGACGAAATCAGCGCGTCTTCCGAATAGCGTCGTCCGGCCGGTTTTTCAGCAGTCCCGGTCTTGCCGCCAACTAGGTAGCCCTCCGCCGCGGCGTTGCGGCCTGTACCTTGCTCGACGACCAAATTCAGCAGCCGGCGCATACTATCGGATGTCTCTTCGGCAAAGATCCTCGTTTCTTCGCCGTTGCCGCCCGGCGCAAAACTGGGTGGACGATAGATCCCGCCATTGACGACTGCGGCAACCCCGGCTGCGAGCTGAATCGGGCTGACAGCCAGACCGTGGCCGAACGAAATCGTCATTGTTTCGACATCGTTCCAGCGCGAGGGCACCAACGGCGCGGTCACCTCACCGATCTCGATCGGCGGTGTCGTTAGCATGCCCAAGCGACCCATATATTCCTGCTGCATGTCTGTGCCCATGGCCATGGCCATGCGGGCCGAGCCAATGTTCGATGAATGCTGGAAGATCTCCGGCACCGACAGCCAACGGTTCTCGCCGTGGAAATCGTTGATTGTGAAGCGTCCGATTCGGATCGGCTGGCTGGCGTTGAACCCGTCACGCAGCGAGACGGTGCCGGTGTCCAATGCAATGGCCGTGTTAAAGATCTTGAAGGTGGAGCCCATCTCGTAGGCTCCGAGCGTGGCCCGGTTGAACATGGACTCGTCGTCCGGTCCGCCCGGCGCGTAAGGGTCGAAATCGGGCATCGACACCATCGCCAAAAGTTCGGACGTGTTGGCGTTCATGATCAGGCCTACGCCGCCGATGGCCGAGAATTGCTCGATCGCGGCGGAAAGCTCGTCGCGCACCAAATCTTGGAGGCGGAGGTCGATCGAGAGGCCGACAGAACCGCGCTCGTCCCCAAGCATCGCGTCGTAGGTTCGCTCGATGCCTGCCAAGCCGATGCCATCGACATCGGTGAAGCCGACAATGTGTGCCGCTAGCGGACCGGCGGGGTAATAGCGCTGATCCTCCTCCTCAAAGCCCAACCCCGGTATGCCCAGCCGATTGACCTCGTGCTGCTGGGAGGGCGTCAGATCGCGGTATAGCCATACAAAGCGCCGGTCGGTCGCCAACACTCGCTGGGCCTGCTCGATATCCAAATCGGGCAACACGCGCGACAGTGACTCGATGGCTTCGTTGGCATCGGGCACAAGCGTCGCGTCGGCAAACAGGGAGGCTGACGGCAATGTCGTCGCCAAAAGGGTCCCGTTGCGGTCGAGAATATCGGCCCGCCCTGAAACGGCCGGCAGTCCAGATGCCCGTGCCGACGCCAAACGAATTTCGGTCGCCCCGTCTAGTACGGAAACATCGACGAGCCTCGCGGCAACGGCCAGAAAGGCGAGGCCGAACACCGCTGCGGTGACGAGCAGGCGCGACTGGCCGATCGCGAGCGCGTTAGCGCATTTTGCGGCCCGCTTTGCGGCCTTGTCGGACTGCTGAGATCGTTGATCAACGGGGTCATCCCACAGCGCATCGTCGGTGAGGCCGAGTGTTTGATCGAGGCTCATTCGGCGCTGCCCTGTTCGAGCTGCAGCGGCGTGCCAGTCTCGTCGATACTAGCGGCGGCGGGTATCAGGCCAACCGACTGGGGTCGCCCGGTCGTGTCGCCGGGACGATGCCGTGGGATGGGGATGACGGGCATGTTTCGAGCAACCAACTCGCTTGGCGCGGCGACCCGGTACTCGCTGTTTGGCAGCGGCTCGGGAATGTCCCAAACGCTCTCGATGATCTGCTCTGGCCCGAGCGCGACCAAGTCGGTGTGCGCGTCGATCAATGCCCGCAATCGGTCGGGCCGGGTAAGGTACGCCCATTCCGCGTTCAGAACCTGGATCGACTCCCGTTCGAACAGGATCGACCGGTTGATTTCGGCCAACTCGTCCTCGAGCGACTGCACCTGATAGCTGACGTGAAAGACGATCGCGCTGGCGACGGCGATCAAAGACAGCCAGATGATGGTGTGCAACCTGATCATGCCGCCTCGCCAGCCCAAGTCGGGGCGTCTGTGCGGATCGCAGCGCGCAAGCGAGCGGACCGAGCGCGGGGGTTTGCCGTTAGTTCGTCGGTACCGGGTTCGATGGGCTTACGGTTGATCAGGCGAAAGGTGGGCGCCCGGTCGTTTGCCGGCGCTGGCATGTGTCGCGATGGAGACGGCCCCCGTCCACTGCGCATCGCCAGGAACTGTTTGACCTGGCGATCTTCCAGACTGTGGAACGAGACGATGGCCAGCCTGCCGCCGGGGGCCAAAACACGCTCGGCCGCCGCCAGGCCGCGCTTCAGCTCGCCTAGCTCGTCATTCACGGCGATGCGAAGGCCCTGAAAACTGCGCGTCGCCGGGTCGATGCCGTCTTTAGATGCAGGGACCGCGCCGCGTACGATGGTCGCGAGTTGGCCTGTCGTGGCAATGGGGTCTTTCTGCCGGGCGCTGACAATCGTTCGCGCAACCCGCTTTGCAAAACGCTCCTCACCATAGTCGCGCAGAATGCGGGCCAGCTCCGTCTCGCTTGCGCCGTTGACGATTTCGGCAGCAGTTGTGCCCTGCCGGCTCATCCGCATATCCAGAGGGCCGTCGGCGCGAAATGAGAACCCGCGTTCGGCCTCGTCCAACTGCGGCGACGAAACGCCAAGGTCGAGCGCCACGGCATCGACCAGCCGGTCAACCAGATGGTCCATCTCGCTGAACCGTCCCTCGACCAGGGTAAGTCTGCCGTCATAGCGCTTCGCCATTTCGTGCCCATGGGCGATAGCATCTGGGTCGCGATCGATGCCGATCACCCGGCACTTAGCAGCGTGAAGGAATGCTTCGGCGTAGCCGCCGCGGCCGAACGTGCCGTCCATCAGCACATCGCCATCGCGCAGCGCCACGGCTGCGACCGTTTCGGTCAGCAGCACTGGAATATGAGATTGCCGGGCCATTAGTTGTTGGCCCGATGCAGAATGTTGGGTCGGCCGCTGGAAGCGCGTTCGGCGCGCCGCGCGTGATAGGTCTCCGGGTGCCAGATTTGAAACCGGCTCTTGCCCTTGCCGACAAACAATGCCTGATCGTCGATGTTGGCGAGTTCCATTAGCGCCTTGGGCAAGATGATCCGGCCATCCGGGTCGCAGCGCATCTCGGTACTGTCGGCGAAGAACTCGTCCTCAGCGTCCTCCCGCTCGGGCGAGTTCATCGGCAGCGCGTCGATCCGATCCTGGACATCGTCCATATAGGCTTCGGTCAGGCCGTCGATCGTGCCGTCTACTTCATTGCGCTTTAGGTAGAAGACGCCGCTGCCCTGACCGTCAAGGACGGTCCGGAAGGGCGCAGGAACGCTAACCCGTCCTTTCCGGTCGACCTTGTTCAGATAGGTGGACGTAAAGCGGCTCATCATATCCCCGACACCCTGGCCCTTGCGGGCCCCTATGCCCCGGTTGGCCGCACGCGACCACGCCTAAGGCAATCCCGGTCATTGACGGGATGTCATGGAATATCATGGGGAATTATGGGTCGTCAACGTTATTTGGCGATAAATGACTGTTTCTGCGAGGAAATTTCGGATGTCGCCAGCCGATCACGGCCCTGTGAGATGGTGAATGAATCAGTAATAAGTTGCCTTTTCTCCTCGTTGCTTAGCTTCTAGATCAGGTTAGTTCCACTTTTGTTCCCTGTTCAGTGCCTCGCGACCCATAATTACCCATGGCGAAACACCAATTCTCGCTCATAACTTGCCAGACGGCCTGTAAGCCGGGTTCTGTCCCCGCATTGCTGCGGTGGATGGCCATTCATCTGGGGCGTCCGTTACCGAACGCCTCGCGCGACCTACCCGAGCGGCGGGCGGGAAACCCGTTGCGTGTCCCGTATGGGCACGCCACCGCCCCTATTCGGTCTTGCTCCCGGTGGGGTTTACCATGCCGCCGCCGTTGCCGGCAACGCGGTGCGCTCTTACCGCACCCTTTCACCCTTACCTGGCCCTAGCCAGGCGGTTTGCTTTCTGTGGCACTGTCCCGAGGGTCGCCCCTGCCGGGTGTTACCCGGCACCGTCTTCCCGTGGAGCCCGGACTTTCCTCCGCAGACGCGGAGCGCCAACGGCGGCCATCCGGCCATCTGACCGAATATCTATGGGCTCATATGGGTCACGAGGCAAGGTTAGGGCAGGGGCCGCTCCAGTTTCGGCCTTCGGATCATGATGATCGTAACGCCAATCATCGTGGCAATACCGCCGATCGCCAGATGCCACGTCAGCGGTTCGTCGCGGATGATCATGCTCGATCCAACGCCGAACAGAGGCAAGAGCAGTGTCCATGGAACAACTAGATTGATCGAGTAGCGCCGAAGCAGCCCATACCAAGCCGTGTATCCGATGATCACGATGACGACGCTGTTATAGATCACTGTGCTCCAGGTTAGCAGGCTTGCCGTGGTGATCGCAGCCCATTGGCCCTCCTCCAACAGCAAGCAGGCGATCGCCAATTGGGGGACAGCCATGACCGCCATCCATCCGTTCAGGGCGAAGGGGTCAACGGTGGACAATCGCTTCATGATGATGTTGGACGTCGCCCAGAGCCCGGCGCCGACCACGATCAAGCCAACCGCCCATGCCGGCGACCGTCCGGTTGGTTCACCAACCAGGATCACCACGCCGGTAATCGCAATGACCATGCCGAGGGCACGCCGCCAACCCAGGCGATCCCCGAAGAAGATCGCCGCCAGCAAAGCGGCAAACGGCACTTGGATCTGAATGGCAATCGCTGCCACCGAGGCGTCGACATAGTGAAGCCCGTAGATGATCACCGTGAAATGGGCAAAACCTAAGACCACGGACAGGATCGCGACTTCCCGCCAGTATTTCCGAGGCAATCGGGCCCACGGTGCCAACAGCACGGCGACAATGGTGAAACGCAACACCAGAAAGGTCAGCGGTTGCAGCTGCTCCAGGCCTAGCTTGTTGATCGGAAAGTTCATTCCGAACAGCAGAACGACGACGATCGCGCGGACGGTATCGCCGAGCGACATCAGGTCGACAGTGCTTCGGCGCGTGCGGCCAATTCAAGCCATTGGTCTTCGGCCTGCTCCTTCTCAGCCAGGGCCGTTGTCAGCCGATCGCCGAGTTTTCCATGCTGCTCCGGATCTCGACGATAGAGGTCCGGGTCGGCCAGAGACTGCTCTATCTCCGAGATCTCGGCTTCCAGGGCGTCGATCTGCTCTGGCAGCGACGACAAAACACGCTGGTCCTTGTAACTGAGCTTACCGGATGTGCTTGCCGGCTTAGGCTTTGATTTTGGTTTCGGCTTGGAACGCTGTCGAAGAGCGGAGCGCGAGGGTGAGGGTTGCTGGCGGACATAGTCGGAATAGCCGCCGACATACTCGGCAATCCGACCATCCCCCTCGAGTGCAATGGTTGAGGTCACCAGCCGGTCCAAAAAGTCGCGATCGTGGCTGATGAGGATGAGGGTGCCGCCATAATCCCCCAGGACATCCTCCAACAAATCCAGCGTCTCGATATCCAGATCATTTGTCGGCTCGTCCAGAACCAAGAGATTGGAGGGTCTGGCGAACAGCCGAGCCAGAAGCAGTCTGTTTCGCTCGCCGCCCGAAAGGCTTTTGACCGGGCTGCGGAATTGCCCGGGTTCGAAAAGGAAGTCGCCGAGATAGCTGGCGATATGTCGCTGTCGATCACCAACGAAAATCATGTCACCGCCACCAGGCAGCAAATTGTCTTGAACGCTGGCCTCCGGGTCCAGGCTTTCGCGTCGCTGGTCGAACCAGGCAATTTGGATGTTTGAGCCCAGCGCGACGGAACCTTCGTCCGGTTCTTCCTGGCCGATCAGAATCTTAACCAGCGTCGTTTTTCCAGCGCCGTTTGGGCCGATCACGCCGACCCGGTCACCGCGCAGTAGTCGTGTCGAGAAATCGGAGAACAATTGCTGCTCGCCAAAAGACTTGCTCAGCCCGCGAGCTTCCAAGACCCGCTTTCCGCTACGATCGGCGTCCGCAACTGACAATTTGGCTTGGGCCCCAGGCGCTGGACGGTCGCGCCTCTCCTGCCTCATGGCGGCAAGGGCCCTTAGGCGACCTTGATTACGCTTCCGGCGTGCGGTGATACCTTCGACCGACCACTTCGTCTCCGCGGCGATTTTGCGGTTGAGCTTGTGGGCGGCTTCGGCTTCCTGTTCGACAACCTTTTCCGCCCAATCCTCAAACCCATCAAAACCCCGCTCTCGCCGCCTGATGAGACCGCGATCGAGCCACAAGACCGACGTGCTGACAGCCTTCAGCAAGGCCCGGTCATGGCTTATCATCAGCAGCGAGCCGTTGAAGCCCAGCAGAAAGTCCTCCAACCAGCCGATCGTGGTGAGATCAAGATGGTTTGTCGGCTCGTCGAGCAGAATGATGCCGGGGTCAGCGACTAGAAGGCGCGCAAGGGCAGCCCGCTTTGCCTCGCCGCCGGACAAGGTGGCGGCAGGGTGATCGCCGAGAAGGTTCAACTGCTCGACGGCGCTGTCGACTTTAAAGGCTTCGTCCCGCTGATCTGCGGGCAGTCCGTCCTTCACATAGGCTCCTACCGTCTCGTAGCCCGAGAGATCGGGTTCCTGGGGTAGATACGCCGGCCGAATACCCGGCTGAAGAAATCGCTCACCACTATCCAGCTCGATCTGTCCGGCCAGGACTTTCATCAGGCTTGATTTGCCGGCACCGTTGCGCCCGACCAAACATGTCTTATCGCCTCGCGACAAACTCATGGCCAGATCAATAAACAGCGGCCTCTCGCCAAAACCCAGTCGAGCGTCGCGCAAGGCGAGCAGCGGCGGTTCGCCAGCCATCAGACAACCATCTAAGTTAGTCCGCGTTCGGCGCGTATGCGGTCATAGGCGGCATTGATGGCCGCCAGCCGGCGATCCGCCACCTCAACAAACTCGGCGGGCATGCCCTGCGCGACCAGCCTGTCGGGGTGATGTTCGCGCACAAGCTCTCGATAGGCATGTTTGAGTGCATCATCATCCATGTCGCGCGTCACCCCTAGAATTGTGTAGGGGTCTTCCTTGTCTTCGCCGATCTCGCTGGCCCGGATACGATCGAACGTTGCAGCATCGAAGCCGAAGATCGACGAAACACTCTTCAGATAGGCCAGCTCGTTTTCGTGAATCTGGCCGTCCGCCTTGGCGATGTAGAAAAGACAGTGCAGCAGTTCTTCCAAGACGGCCGGCTTGTCGCGAAACAGGCCCGCGATCTGTCGGGCATAAGGTTCAAAGCCGGCACTGTCCTGGCGCGCCATGTTGAATACGCGGGCGACATTCTGGCTCTCGCCCGGCGGAACTTTGAACACCCGCTTGAAGGCATCGACCTCGTCGCGCGTCACTCGACCGTCGGCTTTGGCCATTTTGGCCCCGAGCGCGATGACGCCGATGGTGAAGGCGATGTGGCGCGTACCGTCACGGCGAGACTGCGGACCGGCCTGGCCGGTCTCAATTAGACCCGCCTGCTGACCGACTCGCTCGACCGCATGACCGGCGGCGGCACCCAGAAGCGCGCCCAAAGGGCCGCCAATGGCAAAGCCGGCCGCACCGCCCAGCAATGCGCCCCATATACTCACGGCTCAAGCCGCCCGGAAGTGGGCAATGAGTTGGGTAACGTGGTCGTCTGGCTGGTCATGGCGGATGAGGTCATACTGCATTGCAGCGAACGATGCCACTGGGCCGTCAACATGGCTGGCTGCCAGAATGTTGGGCGCCATTGCCCTCCGCAAGGCGGATCACTAGGTTTCTCCGCAGAAAGTCAGGCAAGTGGCCTGAAAACCGAGGAATTCACAATGGTCGCGTCAGCAGCGAATACCCACCGGCTTTCGGCGAATCCGGAACTCATCACGGAGCTCGGACAGCTGCTTGGCGACCGTTTGAGTATGTCCGCCGCTGAGCGCGACCGGCACGGGCATGACGAAAGTTACCATCCAACCGAGATGCCCGACGCGGTCGCATTTGCGCATACCACTGAAGAGGTCTCGGCGATCGTCAAGCTGTGCGCGGCACACGACGCGGCGGTCATCCCATTTGGCACCGGCACCTCGCTCGAGGGCGGTGTTGCGGCGGTGAGGGGAGGCATCTGCATCGATCTGTCCGGTATGGACCGCGTGCTTGAGGTAAACGCGCCCGACATGGATTGCACTGTTCAGGCGGGCGTCACCCGCAGACGATTGAACGAGCATCTGCGCGACACCGGTCTGTTCTTCCCGATCGATCCTGGGGCTGACGCGTCGATAGGTGGCATGACCGCGACTCGCGCCTCTGGCACGAATGCGGTCCGTTATGGAACGATGCGCGAGAATGTATTGGGACTGACGGTCGTGCTAGCGGATGGTCGCATCATCCACACTGGCGGTAGGGCGAGGAAATCGGCCGCTGGGTATGATCTCACCCGTCTTTTTGTCGGCTCGGAAGGCACGCTTGGCGTCATCACGGAAATCAGGCTTAGGCTACACGGCGTTCCAGAGGCGATTTCGTCGGCTATCTGCGCGTTCCCGACGATAGAGGATGCGGTCAACACGGTGATTGAGACGATCCAGATGGGCGTGCCGGTTGCGCGCATGGAACTGTTGGACGAGGTCCAAATGGACGCCAGCAACCGGTACTCGAAACTCAATCTGGCGGTCTTGCCGACCTTGTTCTTCGAATTCCACGGTTCAAAAGCGGGCGTCGGCGAGCAGGCGCAAACGGTCGCCGCCATCACCTCCCAGTATGGCGGCAGCGACTTTCAATGGGCAACGAAGCCGGAGGACCGCAGCCGACTGTGGCAGGCGCGGCACGATGCCTACTATGCTGGACTGGCACTGCGTCCAGGCGCGCGCGGTATGCCAACCGACGTCTGCGTGCCTATTTCGAAGCTTGCAGAGTGTATCTTGGAAACCAAGAAGGACCTGAACGAGTCAGGACTGTTGGCACCGATGGTCGGCCATGTCGGCGACGGCAACTTCCATCTGGTCTATGTGTTGGACCCTGACGACCCCGAAGAGGTTGAAAAGGCTGACAAGCTTCATGAACGAATGGTCTTGCGTGCGATAGCGATGGGAGGTACCTGCACGGGGGAACATGGTGTCGGCTATGGCAAGTTGCGTTTCATGGCCACCGAGCATGGCGATGGCGTTGCAGTCATGCGGGCAATCAAATTGGCGCTGGACCCGGAAAATCGCATGAATCCGGGCAAGGTCGTGCAGGTGTAGAGGTCGTCATTTGGCCACCAAATGGCCTGAGTTTGCCATTATCGGCGGTGATCGATAGCTTTGCAGCGTATTAATCGCGGTTGACGACTCAGCAACGGTTGTGCCGCACATTCGGTAGCCAGGCCGATCAGATTACGGTTCGCCCTTGAAGAAGCTCCTATTCGGTTTGTTCATCTTTGTCTGTTTGGCAATTGTCAGTGTTCTGGCATTGCCCAGCTTCATCGATTGGAACACACGTCGAGACTGGGTTGAACGCCAGCTCTCCAGCTTGCTTGACCGTCAGGTCCAGATTGCAGGTGAGTTGGAATTTGCGCTGCTGCCGACACCGACGCTGTCTGCCGAGCAGGTCAGCCTGTCTGACGGCGTAGGCGGTACGCTTGCGGAAATCGACGCCGTGGACCTTCGCATGGCCTTGCTGCCCCTGGTCAGCGGCCAGTTCGATCTTGAGCAGGTTATCCTTATCGATCCCGTGATCGAACTGGGAGAGATTGGCACCGAGATCTTCGATCCTTCGGTGGCCCAGCGGATACGGCTTGATCGGATGACGATCGAAAATGGGTCGATCCATTGGCGCGATGCTGGTTCGGCGCAGGACCATTCGCTAGATCGGATCTTTGCGCAAATCACTGCAGAGAGTGTCGCTGGGCCTTTCACGGTGGTTGGTGGCCTTCGCGCCGCGGGCCAGCCCGTTTCCGTGGAAATCAGCGCTGGACGTCTGTCTAGTGCGGGAGCCTGGCCGATGACTGTTGCCTTTGGCCTCGATCGCAGTGGGTTGGAAGGACGGTATAGCGGACTTGTCGGCATTGATGGCCGATTGCAGGGCGATCTGCGTCTGAGCGGCGAGGATCTGGCGAGCGCACTCGACCCGCTTGTCGGGGCTATCGATGTTCCATCTGATTGGACCGATGACTTCTTGTTCTCAGCCCAGTTGGTTGGCCGCGAAGGCACAATCGAGCTGAACGATCTGGAATTCGAGGTCGGGGAAACCCGGGCCAGCGGTTCGATGTCGGTTGCCTTGGGGCCTGTTCCCACGGTCAATCTTGACCTCAACGCTAATAGACTTGACCTCGTCCAATGGGCATCTGGCGGACCGGTTCGCTGGTGGGATCTGCTAGCCGGCGACCGTTCCATGCTGCCCGATGAGCTGCGTGTGACGCTCGACGCGGGGATCGGGGCGCTGGATTTGGGCGGCACGCCTGTTCGGCAGGTGCGGCTGAATGCGACGCTCGGTGATGGTGCCCTGTCGGTCAGCAGGTTGACCGCGCAGCTTCCGGGGGGCACCGACCTGCGTGCAGTCGGTACGATCGGCCCGGGCGAAGACAGTCCCGCACAAGCCGATATCGCCCTGGAGATGGCCTCAGGCGATCTCCGGCGCCTGTTGTCCTGGGGCGGCCTTGAGGTAGACGACATACCTAGCACCAGGCTGAGGGCCTTCAATGGTCGGGCGGGAATTGCTGGAACTCTAGACGATTTGCGGGTAACCGGGCTGGAAGTGCTGGTCGACTCCACGCAATTTTCTGGCGGGTTTGCCTATCGCGGCGGCGATCGGCCTGGGCTCGGTCTGCGTCTGGAGGTCGACGATCTCAATGTTGACGCCTACGCCGCAGATCCGGTCGGCGCGCCGCGCCAAGCGCTTGACCACGCAACCGCCTGGCTCGCGTCCGCTTGGCCGTCTTTGGTCGAAATGGATGCCAACGTTGATCTGACCATGGACCGGCTGACGGTTGCCGGGACGTCGCTCGAGGATCTCAGGTTGGATGGCACACTGAACCGGGGCACAATGGATTTACGTCAAGCCTCGATAGGGAATGCTGACGGCGCCTCATTTAGCATTCAAGGCCGCGTCGAGCAGATATGGCCACTGGATGCATTCGATGTGACCCTGGAGGTTGCAGCCGATGCGCCGCGGCGCTTGCTCGAATTGCTCGCGATTGATGCCGGTTGGCCGATCGAGCGTCTGGGCGCTGGAGACGCGCGGCTTCGCGTTGTCGGCGGTTTCGACCGGATCGACCTTGAGGCACAGCTGGAACTGGCACGGGGCAATGCTGCGCTCGGCGGTTCCGTTGCCGACCCCTTGGGGCGGCCCGCCTATGAACTGGCTGCTCGGATCATCCATGAGGATGTTCTTGAGGTGGCACGTTTCGCCTGGCCGGATTATGCACCGAGAGGCGACCTCGGTGCGCTAGACCTGTATATGACGATCAGCGGAGCTGGGCCGTCGTTTGTGCTCGATGATCTGATTGGCCAATTTGGCGATGTTACCGTTGGCGGCAGGCTGGCCCTTGAGCTTGACGGACCGCGGGCATCTTTCGATGCAGCCCTTGGCCTCAACGACCTGACGGTGGAGCCATTCTTGCCACCACGAGAAGCCAGTTTCGTTACGCAGGGCGGTGATCGCTGGTCCACCGAACCGTTTGCCTGGCCAGCCTTGGGTACGATCGACGGACAATTCTTGTTGACAGCGAACTCGGTCGAGGTCGGTGGCATTCGGTTGGATACACCCGCCTTGGAAGGCAGCCTCAACGAAGGTGTCCTTGAGTTGTCGCAAGCCAGCACAGGTCTTTTTGGCGGCCAGGCTGGCCTGACCGCGCAAGCCACTCTAGCCGAGCCGACGAGCCTTTCCTTCGATCTTGCCATGGCAGATACCGATCTCACCCAGCTGCTCGGCGGGCCGCTGCAGATCGGTGGAGCCTCAGGCTTGCTTGATTTTGCACTCAATGGCTCAGGTACGGGCGCCAGCCCAATGGATCTGGTTTTGAACCTGCGCGGCGACGGTTTGGTGGCGGCACGCGATGGTACGGTCGAGCGTTTAGACCTAACGGCAGTCAGCGAACGGTTGGGCGACTTGGAGGGGCCGATTGAGTTCCTCGAGGTCGTTCGCGGTCCCCTGATTGAAGGCACGACGGATTTCTCCGCGTTCAATGCGCCTTTGGACCTGGATCGCGGCTTGTTGTTCAGCGATGCCGTGCGCTGGCGGACCGAAACGGGGCTGGCTGAGGGGACGGCCCGGCTGGATTTGGCTAGCCTGATTTTCAATGCCGCGCTTGATGTTAGCCTGTTTGCCTATCCCGACGCGCCGCCCTTTGTGATCAACTTTTCAGGGCCGATTGAGCGCATGGAGAGATCGCTTGAAACCGACGCGCTGAGAAGTTGGGTCGTTCAGCGCGCCGCCGAGGCGCTAACGGATCGACTGCGACCAACGCCGGAGCCGAACGAGGACGACGCGCTGGATGCACCGACAAGGCCGCTTGTGCCAGATGCCGGCGGGCTCACTGTGCCCAGAGAACCAAGGGCTGACGGTAGCTTCGATCCTGCAGGCGACAATGTGCCCAGTGCGGTAGATCTAACCGGACGTGCTCTGGGCCTTTAGATCCTTCAAGACGAAGATCCTCAACGCGCTGGACAGATTGACCTGCTGAGCCGCCTGTGCGCGGTCGGCGTCAATCTGCGCGACGAGTGCCGAGATGGATTTCCCTTGCCGATCGGCCATCTGCTGCAGCGCCTCCCAGAAAGGCTTTTCCAGGGAAACCGAAGTCCGGTGCCCAGCAATCGTGACGCTACGTTTGACTGTCATTGGGGCTGGTTTGCCAGGTCAGGGGCTCGGGCCAGTCATGGTCTCCGGTTGCACCCATTCATCGAACTGCTCGGCGGTGAGCAAACCAAGCGCCAATGCCGCTTCCTTTAACGTCGAACCGTCCGCATAGGCTTTTTTCGCCACTTTGGCGGCATTGTCATAGCCGATATGGGGATTTAGGGCCGTTACCAGCATCAGGGATTCATGGAGCAGGTTGTCAATCCGCTCACGGTTTGCCTCAATCCCGACGACACATTTGTCGGTGAAGCTGCGCGCGCCGTCGGCCAACAAGCGGATCGACTGAAGAACGCTGTAGATGATGACCGGTTTGAACACGTTGAGTTCGAAATGGCCTGAGGCGCCGGCAACCGTGACCGTGGTGTGATTCCCCATAACCCGCGTGCAGACCATGGTAAGTGCCTCGGCTTGGGTTGGGTTGACCTTACCAGGCATGATCGAAGAACCGGGTTCGTTAGCCGGTAAGATGATTTCGCCGATGCCGCATCGCGGGCCGGAGCCGAGCAGACGGATATCGCCGGCGATCTTCATCAGAGATGCGGCAATCGTGTTCAGCGCGCCCGATGCGTCGACAAGGGCGTCATGTGCAGCCATCGCCTCGAACTTGTTTTCGGCCGTAACGAACGGGAAGCCGGTGATGTCTGCGACCCGCTCGGCAAACAGTTCTGCAAAGCCGACTTTCGCATTCAAGCCGGTACCCACCGCGGTGCCGCCCTGCGCGAGTTCGAGAAGGAGAGGAAGCGTCGCTCTGACGCGCCGAATACCGATCTCGACCTGTTTGGTATAGCCGGAAAATTCCTGGCCTAAGGTGAGCGGCGTTGCATCCTGCAAGTGGGTGCGGCCGATCTTAACGATGTCGCTGAATTCCTCTGCCTTATCGTTTAAGGCGTGATGCAGGTGCTCGAGCGACGGAATCAACTCGTGCTCGATCTGCTCCACCGCCGCGATGTGCATGGCCGTTGGGAACGTATCGTTCGACGACTGGCCTTTGTTGCCATGGTCATTGGGGTGCACCGGATGTTTCGATCCGATCTCGCCGCCCAAAATCTCGATTGCCCTGTTCGAGATCACCTCATTGGCGTTCATGTTCGACTGGGTGCCAGAACCTGTCTGCCAGACCGAAAGCGGGAAATGATCGGCCAACGTGCCGTCGATCACCTCCTCGGTAGCGGCCACAATGGCTCGGCCGATCTCTTCGGGCAGGACCCCCATTTCTATATTCGCCAGTGCGGCGGCCTTCTTTTGTATTCCCAAGGCGCGGACCAGCGGTTGGGGCATGCGCTCGGTACCGATCTTGAAATTCTGCAAGCTGCGCTGCGTTTGAGCGCCCCAATAGCGGTCTGCAGGCACATGCATTTCGCCCAAGCTGTCAGTCTCGATGCGCGTGGGTGTGTTGGCCATGGATCAGCGGTCCTTCGTTCGGCTGTATCGAAATTTTGGGCAGTCATAGCACAGCGGATCGCCATCGCAATTGACGGCTGTGATTGCTGGGAACGTCAGTCAGAAAGGCGGCGGTTAACGTGCCCCATTTTTCGCCCAGGCCGGGCTTCCGCCTTGCCATAGAGGTGAAGATGGGCGGTCGGGTCGGCCAAAAGAGACGGGACCCGTTCTATGTCGTCGCCCAGCAGGTTGACCATCTCAGTACGAAACAATGCGTCCGTCGGCCCTAACGGCTGCGCGGTAACGCAGCGAACCAGCTGCTCGAATTGATCGGTTGCGCAGCCATTTTGCGTCCAATGGCCGGAATTGTGCGGACGTGGGGCCATTTCGTTGACCAGCAGCCGATCATCAGTCGTCAGAAACAGTTCTACAGCTAGCAACCCGACCATATCAAAGCGCTCGATGAGAGCCCTCCCAATACGATCGGCTTCCTGCAGAACAGATGCCGGTCGCGGTGCCGGCGCGGTGCTGACGGAGAGGATGTGGTTGACATGCTGATTCTCCGCCGGGGGGAAGCAGACTACGCCACCATCGGCACCCCGGGCCGCAATCACCGATAGTTCCGCCTGGAAGGGGACGAAGCCTTCCAGGATTGAAGGCACGCCGCCCAGTTCGGACCAGGCCGACGACGCTTCGTCGGGATGGTCGATCCGAACCTGTCCCTTGCCATCATAGCCAAATCTACGGGTCTTTAGGATCGATGGCGTGCCAATTTCCGCAAGCGCTACCATTAAGCCTTCAAGACTGTCCACCGCGCTGTAGCGGCAGGTGCCGATGCCGGCAGCCGCAACAAACTCCTTCTCCGCAAGGCGATCCTGGCAAGCCGCCAAGGTCTCGGAACGAGGGTGAACCGGGCGCTGAGTTGCAAGATGCTCCACAGCCTCCAACGGAATGTTCTCGAACTCATAGGTAACGACATCCACCTCCTTGGCAAAAGCCTCCAAGGCTGCCTTGTCGCCGTAGCCTGCGGCAGTGTGCCGGTCAGCAACCTGAGTTGCCGGTGCATCTGGTTCCGGGCAGAAGATGTGACAGCGATAGCCGAGCCGTGCGGCCGCCAGGGCCGTCATCCGGCCAAGCTGTCCGCCCCCAAGAATGCCGATCACGGCACCTGCTGAAAGTGCCATGCTAAACCTCATCCACGGGATGGTTGGCGACAGCTTCCGTCTGTTTGTCGCGCCACGCGATGACCGCGTCTGCGACTTTTGGATCGCCCAGCGCCACGATTTCGCCAGCCATAAGAGCGGCGTTGACCGCGCCTGCCCTACCGATGGCCAACGTGCCCACGGGAATGCCTGCCGGCATTTGAACGATCGACAGCAAGCTATCCCAGCCACTGAGAGCACGGCTTTCGACCGGCACGCCAAGCACCGGAACCCGGGTGAGCGATGCCACCATTCCAGGCAGATGGGCAGCGCCGCCGGCACCGGCGATAATGACCTTAAGGCCGCTCTTAGCCGCTGCTTCTGCATAGTCGTAAAGCCGCTTTGGCGTGCGATGTGCCGATATGATCCGGCTCTCGAACGCGACCCCGAGCTGAGACAGGGTTTCGGCGGCGTGCTTCATCGTAGCCCAATCCGACTGACTGCCCATGATGATGCCGACAAGTGGCGGTGAGGAAACGGGCCGGTCGGCCATAGGCGGCTCCAAGTCTTAACGTTGGGATTGCAAAGGAATTGCCGCAGGGGCGGCATAGAGGCTTCAGGATTTAGGCAATAATATCAGGAACGATTTGGCTCTCAATCCGTGCGATCAGATCCCTCAAGGCCAGCTTGCGTTTCTTCAACCGCTGCATGCGCAACTGGTCGAACGGGGCCGATTCGGCGAGCCGCTCGATTACATCGTCCAGGTCGCGATGTTCCTGTTCCAACGCCTTGAGTCGTTCCCGCAGGGCACTTTGATCCGTCATGGTGACCGGCATCATCCAAATATTGCTGCCCCGGGTAAACCGATTTTGTCACGTGCCCAATACCAATCGGCCTAATTCTTAGTAAAACGCCCGAAGATTAGCGCTTGCGCGACCCTCATCGCTCGTTCCTCCCGCAGGCTACGACCCGGCGAAACTCCGGCGATTCTCAGCAGTTGCATCGCCATACCGATCTGCTAACACTAGCGCCGATTTCATCCCTCCAGACTGAAGACATTACGACTATGGCAGGTGAGAAGCGCATTGGCATTCTGACCAGCGGCGGCGATTGTGCTGGGCTGAATGCGGTCATACGGGCCGCCGTTTATCGGGCGGCGGAAATTGGCTGGACGATCATCGGAATCAAGGATGGTACGACTGGGTTGCTAACCCGTCCGCTGCAATATGACGTGCTCAAACCATCGATGTTCACCGGGCAGGTGATGCGCCAGGGTGGGACGATCCTGGGCACGACCAACAAGGGCAATCCCTTCGCGTTCCCGATGGCTGATGGAACGACGAAGGACCGGTCAGCCGAAATCGTCGGCGGCTGCAAGGAACTCGGTATCGAGGCGCTGATCGGCATAGGCGGCGACGGCAGCTTTGCAATCCTGCGCAAGCTGTTTTCCAACAGCGGCATCGGCCTGGTGGGTGTGCCCAAGACAATCGACAATGACGTCGGACAAACGGAAGTATCCGTTGGTTTCGACACGGCGGTTTCGGTGGCAACAGAGGCGCTTGACCGGTTGCAGCCGACGGCTGCCAGTCATGCCCGGGTCATGGTGCTGGAAGTCATGGGCCGTGACGCGGGGCACATTGCCCTATCGGCGGGCATCGCCGGCGGTGCGGATGTGATCTTGCTGCCCGAGATTCCCTATCGAATCGAATCCGTCACCGACAAGATCAAACAGCTGCGCGCCAATGGGCGTAACTTCGCACTCGTCGTGGTGTCGGAAGCGGTGAAGACCCAGGAAGGTTCGGCCGTTCACAAAGAGTTTGTCGATGGCCAGAAACGTCTTGGCGGCATTGGCGAATATGTCAGCCACCAGATCGCCGCGGCGACGGGGGCCGAAACCCGCGTCTCGGTGCTGGGCCACGTGCAGCGGGGCTCGCCGCCAAGCTGGCGCGACCGACTGATCGCACAGGCCTTCGGCGTGCATGCCGTCGATTTGGCGGCGGACGGCAAGTTCGACCGCATGGTCGCGTGGTCCGACCGGCACATCATCGACGTTCCGCTAGAAGAGGCGATCGCCGAATACAGCGTCGTCGAGATGGACGAGCCATTGGTTAGAACGGCACGAGGCCTCGGGATCTGCCTGGGAGATTGAATTAGTCTCCCAAGCCAGCGAGCGGCGCGGATGCGATCACCTCACATGGTTTTCACAAAATCGAAACATGGGGCTGCGAATCGCTACCTTTTTCATTGAAATCGGATATCATCTAAAACAAGTCTTATAGACACGGGGTCGGATTGGTAATTTAGTTTCGCAACAAAAATTGGAGGAGCTCAATGTTGATGGATCGGATCGAGACCTTGCGTGCACGGCACGCCGATCTTGAGAGCCAGATTGCCGAAGAATTCCATCGACCGCATCCAGACGATATCCGAATCTCCGAGTTGAAACGCGAAAAGCTCAAACTGAAGGACGAGATCACACGACTTGACGTAAACTGATCTCCGATTTGAGCATGCCGGCCGCGAACAATTTCCGGCTCTGGCAGTAGATCGTTGGCGCGCCCTTAAAGGGGCGCGCCTTATCTTTTTGGAGCGGGAAGCGGGCCTCAGTGGGCCTCGTCAATGGTCAGCGGCGCTTCTTCGATCGGGGGATCGAGAGGTTCGGCGCTTTCTGCTGGCATTGTGTCTTCCGTGATCCCGGCCCGTTTGCGGGCCTTGGCAAGCGCCTCGGTCAGATCCTGATAGGTGCACAGTCCAAGCTGAACCGGACTTTGTGCCTTGATGTTAGCGCTGTTCCAATGGGTGCGGTCACGCACCGCGTTGATGGTCGGCTTAGTGGTGCCGATCAGGCGACCAATTGCGGCGTCACTCAGTTCGGGATGGTTCTTTAGCAGCCAGGAAATGCCGTCGGGCTTGTCCTGTCGCTTAGTCACCGGAGTATAGCGAGGACCTTTAGTGCGCGCCTTCGGCATCGGCATGTCGTGAACGGCCAGCTTTAGCTGTGCCTCCGGGTCGGCCACGCACCTGTCGATCTCTTCCTGGGTCAACTGGCCATTGGCGATGGGATCCATGCCGACCATACCGATGGCAACCTCGCCATCGGCGATTGCCTGAGTTTCGAGTTCGTGCAGGCCACAGAACTCAGAAATCTGCTCAAAGCTAAGCGCGGTGTTGTCGAGCAGCCATACCGCGGTGGCTTTTGGCATCAGGGGCTGGGCCATATGTCTTATCCTAGTTGACGGAGACGATCGCAGTGAAACGCAAATAAAGATCCTACGCGTCAAGCCCTGAGAGTTGGGCCGGACGCGGCGCCCCTGTTGGTTTTGCTGCAGAGACGGGCAATTTGGACGGCCTAGCGGCTCGGTCTTCCTTACCAAGTGTGGATATAGGCGGTCTGCACGCCAAACGCAAATCCGATGTCGGTGGACTAAACTTCCAGCATGATCTTGCCGATATGGCTGCTGGTTTCCATTAGAGCATGTGCCCGGCTGGCTTGCTCCAGGGGCATGGTTTCGTGAATCACCGGCCGCACAGTGCCATTTTCCAGCAATGGCCAGACTTGGGCGTGTAACTCCTCCGCAATTGCCGCCTTCTGGTCCACTGTGCGGGGCCGCAGTGTCGATCCTGTCAACGTCAATCGGCGCACCATCACCGGTCGCAGATCCAACTCGGCCTTGGGTCCCGCCAGAAAGGCGATTGAGACATGGCGCCCATCGACCGCGAGTGACTTGAGATTGCGGGAGAGATAATCGCCGCCGACCATGTCCAGGACCACATTGACGCCCTCGCTGTTGGTCGCGGCCGCGACCTCCGCAACAAAGTCCTGGGACTTGTAGTTGATGGCGAGATCCGCGCCCAATTCGCGACAGGCGACGCATTTGTCGTCGCTCCCCGCGGTCGCGATGACGGTCGCGCCAGCCGCCTTTGCCAACTGAATGGCAGTCGTGCCGATGCCACTGGAACCGCCATGGATCAAAACCGTTTCGCCGGAGGTTAGGCGACCGCGCTGAAACAGGTTGGTCCAAACTGTGAAGAAGGTCTCCGGCAGCGCAGCGGCCTCGATCATTGAGAGGCCCTCCGGGATGTGCAGGCATTGCGGCGCGGGGGCGGCGCAATATTGAGCATAGCCGCCGCCAGCCACGAGGGCGCAGACTTGGTCTCCGATGGACCAGTTTCCAGTGTTTGGATTGGTTGCGACGATCGTTCCAGCAACCTCTAGGCCAGGTAAGGGGCTAGCGCCGGCGGGGGGTGGATAGGCGCCTTGGCGCTGCAAAACATCGGGCCGGTTAACCCCGGCGGCCGCAACCTCGATGAGCACTTCGCCAGGCCGTAGTTCTGGGATAGGCAGCCGAGTAGGGCGCAAAACCTCGGGCCCGCCGGGTTCGTGGATCTCTATCGCCGTCATTTCCGAGGGCAAGGGGTTGGCCGTGGCCATATCGTGCTCCGGGCATGAAAAGGGGAGGGCTCTAGTACCGTTGGGTTGTACCTCTTGGCAAGCGCCCGCCGGGCCGTCAGGCTAGGCCACACTCTTTGCAGTAGGAGACCGCTCGATGGAACCGGAAGATCTGGAGCCCCGCCGCCCAAAAATCGCGCCGCCGAATCTGGATCCTCTGTCGGTCGAAGATCTGACCGATTACATCGCTCAACTCGAGGCCGAGATCGAGCGTGTGCGCGTAGTGATTGCCAGCCGAAAGGACCATCTCAGCGAGGCGGAGAAGTACTTCAAGCTTTAGCTTTCTTAGGCCCAATAACGCAGATCGTTGCGCAACCCTTGAACGGAAATTGCGTGCTTCCCATCTATGTCTTGTCGATGCAGTGCCATTCTAGGGCTGGTTGACATCATCAAGTCTCGGCCGTTCGAAAACGGAGGGGCTGAGGCGGGGCGGGGTCGTGATGGCACGCCTTTCAACTCTGGTATCGCTTCTAAGGAGGATAACCAATGCGTACGTTTGACTTGTCTCCGCTATTCCGGTCCACGGTTGGTTTTGATCGGATCTCACGCGTATTCGACAACGCGTTTCAGCAAGACACCACCAATTCCTATCCGCCCTATAACATCGCGAAGGTTGGCGACGACGCCTACCTGATCTCGATGGCTGTGGCTGGATTTGGCGAGAACGATCTTGAGATCGTCGCCAACGAGAATACGCTGACCGTCAAGGGCACTGCCCGCAAGGATGAGGGCGAGGACACCTCGTTCCTCTATCGCGGCATTGCCGGGCGCGCTTTTGAGCGCCGCTTCCAGCTCGCCGATTACATCAAGGTGACCGGCGCCCATCTGGAAAACGGCCTGCTGCACATCGATCTGGCCCGCGAGGTCCCGGAGGCTCTGAAGCCCCGCAAGATCGAAATCGCGGCCGGTTCCAACAAGCAGATCGAGGCCACCGCAGCCTAACGGTCATTCAACCGAAGACCATCCGAGCGGCGCCCACCCGGGCGCCGCTTTTGGTTTTTGGGAACCACGCCTACAACGGCGGACCGGAATTCGGGTTTACCCGGACTTTCAATCGGTTGTTGGCGGGGCGCAGACAAAAAAAGAGGGCCGTTGATCGGCCCTCCATTGTTTTTGCCTCACCCGTTCAACCCGAGCGTGGGCGGCACCTTATGAAGGGCTGAAACCGCCGTCAACCCGGATTCAAAGGCTTTTTGCCCGACTCTCTCGGCTAGGGAGAAAGACAAAAATACGCCACCCGTTCGGGTGGCGCAAAAGTCGACAGGGGAGGCATCAAAGATGCAAATACCGATACAATCGGCGTTTCCACTTCATAATTTGATGTCGCCGAGTGGGGCGCGCAAGCGCGTGACCGGTGAGCTTTTTGTGATGATTTCGTGAAACCGGCCGTATCGCTAGACTGCTATTGCCGAGCGAATTTCGTCCAAAATCACCGGATCGTCGATTGTCGCGGGCACGGTAACCGGTTCGCCATCGGCTATTTTGCGCATGGTGCCGCGCAGGATTTTGCCTGAACGGGTCTTTGGTAGACGATCCACCACGAAAGCCGTTTTGAAGGCGGCGACCGGTCCGATTTGATCGCGCACCATTTGCACGACCTCTTGAGTGATCGCCTCGTGCGGCCGGTCGACCCCGGCTTTCAGGACGACGAAACCAACCGGCAATTGACCCTTAAGAGCGTCCGCCACGCCGATGACGGCACATTCTGCGACGTCCTGGTGGGCCGACAGCACCTCCTCGATCGCGCCTGTCGAAAGTCTATGGCCCGCGACGTTGATGACGTCGTCGACCCGGGTCATGACATGGACATATCCATCCTCGTCGACAAAGCCGGCGTCCCCGGTTTTGTAGTAGCCCGGAAAGTCCGTCATGTAGGCTTCTCGATACCGTTCGGCCGCGTTCCACAGTGTCGGGAAGGTCCCCGGTGGGAGGGGAAGTTTTGCGACCAACGCGCCGACGTCGCCCGGCGCGACCTCATGGCCATCGGCGTCTAACGCCCTGATGTCCCATCCGGGTACCGGTTTTGTTGTCGAGCCTGGTTTGACGGGGAATAGTTCCATGCCTACCGGGTTGCCGCAGATCGGCCAGCCGGTCTCGGTCTGCCACCAATGGTCGATGACCGGCACGTTCAGCTTCTCCTCGGCCCATCGGATCGTATCTGGGTCCGACCGTTCGCCAGCCAGAAACAAGGTTTTCAGGCTGGAGATGTCATGGTTGGCCAAAAGCCGCCCGTCCGGGTCCTCCTTCTTGATGGCGCGAAAGGCGGTCGGGGCCGTGAAGAGGGCAGCGACCTTGTGCTGATCGATCACACGCCAATAGACGCCGGCATCAGGCGTGCCCACGGGCTTGCCCTCGAACAGGACGGTAGCGCAGCCGTGGAACAGCGGCGCGTAAACGATGTAGGAATGGCCAACCACCCAACCGACGTCTGAGGCCGCCCAGAACACTTCGCCCGGCGCGACATCGTAGAAATGCTTCATGGTCCAGTTGAGTGCGACCGCATGGCCGCCATTGTCGCGAACGATCCCCTTGGGCACGCCGGTGGTGCCGGAGGTGTAAAGAATGTAGAGCGGATCGGTGGCCAACACGGGGACGCAGTCGGCTGGCTCTGCCTTTGAAACGGCCTCCGCCCAATCCTCGTCGCGGCCTGTGATCAGGTCTGCGGTCAATTGCGGGCGCTGGAGGATCAAGGTGTTCGGCACCTTGCGGTTTGCCTGGTCGATGGCGCCGTCCAACAGCGGTTTGTAAGCAACCAGCCGTCCGGGTTCGATCCCGCATGAGGCCGACAAGATCATCACCGGTTTGGCGTCATCGATTCGCGTCGCCAGCTCGTGCGCCGCAAATCCTCCAAAGACCACGGAGTGAACCGCGCCGAGACGCGCGCAGGCCAACATCGCGATCGCGGCCTCGGGCACCATCGGCATGTAGATGATCACACGGTCACCCTTGCCGACGCCTCGTTCCTTCATCGCCCCAGCAAGCTTCGATACCGTTTCCATCAGGCTCTTGAAGCTATAGCTTTCCACCGTGCCGGTGACTGGGCTGTCATAGATGAGCGCGGTCTGATCGCCTCGGCCAGCCGCCACATGCCGGTCAAGGGCGTTGTAGCAGGTATTCATAACCCCGCCGGTGAACCAGCGATACATGGGCGGAGAGTCGTCGTCCAACACCCGATGCCATGGTTCGATCCAATCGATGGCCCTGGCCGCTTCGGCCCAAAAACCTTCAGGATCGCTCAGCGACCGGCGATAGGCCTGCTCGTATTTGCCCATTTAACGTTTTACCCCAGCTTCGTGACGCCTCTTTTTCCGGGCGCTGGCTCAATTGTGAGGCCCCAACGATGCGAAGGCAAACATCTGATGCCCAGCCATGGGTGCATGCTCTAGGCATTTGCACGAAGCTCTCTTAGGCTTAGTGGCGGAGCGTATCTTGGGCGAGTGTATTTATGAGTGCGGCAAATCCTTTTGAGCAGGGGTTGGAGAGGAACGCGGCCAACCACGCCCCGCTGACGCCGCTGTCGTTTCTGGAGAGAACTGCAACGACCTATCCGGAGCGCTTGTCGGTGGTGCACGGCGCACAGCGTTTCGTGTGGCGGCAGACGGCTGAACGCTGTCGACGGTTGGCCTCGGCGCTGCGCCGCAGGGGATTGGGCATCGGGGATACCGTTTCCGTTATGGCCCCAAATATTCCGCCGCTCTTGGAGACGCATTTTGGTGTGCCACTGATCGGGGCCGTTTTAAACGCACTCAATACGCGGTTGGACGCGCCGGCTCTCGCCTTCATCCTGGAGCATAGCGCTGCAAAGGTCCTGCTAACCGACACCGAATATGCACCCAGGATCAAACAGGCTCTCGACTTGATGACCGTGAAGCCGGAGGTGATCGATATCGACGATAGCGAGGGTCCGCGAGGCGAGCGGCTTGGCTCGATCACTTACGAGCAGTTGCTCGCTGAAGGAGATCCTGGCGACGAGTTTGTCCCACCGGACGATGAGTGGCGGGCGATCGCCCTCAATTATACGTCAGGCACGACAGGCAATCCGAAGGGCGTCGTTTATCATCACCGCGGCGCCTATTTGAACGGGCTCGGCAATGCGCTGGTTTGGCCCTTGCCGCACCACCCGAAGTATCTATGGACATTGCCGATGTTCCACTGCAACGGCTGGTGTTTCCCATGGACCATCACATCGATGGCCGGTACGCATGTCTGTCTGCGGCAGGTATCCGGCGAGAACATCTATGATGCGCTAGCCGATCACGGGGTGACTCATCTATGCGGCGCCCCGATTGTGATGGGCATGATGTTGAACTTGCCGGCGGACAAGCGGCGGCCCTTCGATCAGTCAGTGAACATGATGACCGCCGGTGCACCACCGCCAGCAGCGGTTATCCAGGGCATGGAGGCGCTGGGCTTTGCCGTGACCCATGTTTACGGCCTGACGGAGACTTACGGGCCGGCGACGGTTTGCCCGCCGCAAGACCACTGGGTCGAGCAGAAAGCTGACGATGTGGCCAGGTTGAAGGCGCGTCAAGGCGTCCCCTATCCGGTACAAGAAGAGCTGATGGTTGCCGATCCGAAGACTCTAGCGCCTGTGCCGAAGGATGGTGCAACCATGGGCGAGGTTTTCATGCGCGGCAATATCACCATGAAAGGCTATTTGAAGAACCCTACTGCGACCGAAGAAGCCTTCGAAGGCGGCTGGTTCCACACTGGCGATCTGGGGGTGTGGCACAGCGATAACTACATCGAGCTGAAGGACAGATCGAAGGACATCATCATTTCCGGCGGTGAGAACATCTCGACCATCGAGGTGGAAGATATACTCTATCGCCATCCGGCCGTGTTGGAGGCAGCGGTTGTTGCCCGCCCAGACGAAAAATGGGGCGAAACGCCGTGCGCCTTCGTGACCCTAAGGCAGGGTATGACCGCGACGGAACGCGAGATCATCGATTTCTGCCGAGACAATCTGGCACATTTTAAATGTCCCAAGACTGTTATCTTCGATGCCTTGCCGAAAACATCGACGGGCAAGATCCAGAAATTCCAGTTGCGTGAACGGGTCCGGGCCCTTGTCAGCGATGGGTGATTTCGGCGGTCGAAGGAAACCTTGCCCCCGTCATCGAGAAGTGGGTCGACCATGCTGACGCGTGATTCTTTGAAGTCAGGCGCACTCGTAGACATGGTGCGGGCCCATGATCCTGAACTGCGCGTCCTTAGCGACAATGAACGCCGGGCAACGCTCGACCGCGTCCTTCACAATTGGGATGGCGGCGACGTTTGGCTTTTTGCCTATGGCTCATTGATCTGGAACCCTGCATTTCATTTCGCCGAGCGCAGGCAGGGAACGGTTTACGGTTATCACCGGCAATACTGCCTCTGGACCCCGGCGGGTCGAGGATCGCAGGAGTTTCCCGGCCTGATGCTGGGGCTGGAACGAGGCGGTAGCTGTCACGGCGTGGCCTACCGAATACGCTCGGATAGCGTGCGAGAAGAGTTGGACATCGTTTGGCGGCGCGAAATGATTACCGGCGCATATCGGCCGGTTTGGTCTACGCTTCACAACGCGGCTAATCCGGTAAAGGTGATTGCATTCGTCATCAATCGGGCCCATGACCGCTACGCCGAGAAGTTGGCGGAGGACCGTATTGTCAATACGCTGGCATACGCGCGAGGCGTGATCGGCAGTTGTTCTGACTATCTGTTCAACACCGTGGACCACCTCAACGAACTCGGCATTCGTGATCGGCAGTTGAACCGGCTGGCGGCGCGTGTGCGACAGCAGCTCGTGGATGAGCCTCCGCTACCCGATCCGACAAGCGCGCAATAGAAAGGGGCGCCGAAGCGCCCCTGACGTCGCTGTATTCGCCGGGTCTCTATTTTAAGCCAATACCGGCAAAGCGCTTGTTGAACTTTGCAACCTGACCGCCGCGATCGACAAGCTTCTGCACACCGGTCCAGGCCGGGTGAGATTTGGCGTCGATGTCCAGACGCAACGTGTCGCCTTCCTTGCCCATGGTGCTGCGGGTCTTGAATTCAGTCCCGTCGGTCATAACGACGGTGATCTCGTGATAATCGGGATGGATATCCGCCTTCATGGCTGAACCGTCCTGCTCTTTGAAAAACGAGCCGGTGATATATAGAAGGCGAAGGCCTTGTGCAAGGGGTCAGACATCTGCGGTTCGTTGACGCGCGCGGAACCATGCCGCCTTGTTGCGGCCCTGACCGGTCTTTATACCAATTCGACCCAAGTCCGAAGGGCCAAAAACTAACGTGCTACGCGAATCCACCTATGTCGAGGCCGACCAGAAGAGCGGCGATGAACGCAAGAGGGCATCACGGCCCGATCTGAAGCCGCTTCGGCTGTTGCTGCCGTTTTTGAGACCCTATCGCAAGCCGATTGCAGGCGCGCTGACAGCGCTAACCGTTTCGGCTGTGACGGTGTTGGGGTTGGGCAGCGGTCTCCGCGCGCTGGTCGACGACGGATTCCGGCAGGGCGACAGCGCGCTCTTGGATCGTGCTTTGTTGGTATTGCTGCTGGTTGTCATCCTGCTGGCCGGAGCGTCCTACGCCCGGTTCTATCTGGTTTCGTGGATCGGCGAACGTGTCGTGGCCGATGTGCGGCGAGCTGTGTACGACCGCGTGATCGGTCTTGATGTCGGATTTTTCGAATCCACCAAGACATCGGAGATCATCTCCCGGCTGACCACGGACACGACGGTGTTGCAAGTCGTGGTCGGTTCCTCGGCCTCTGTCTTTCTGCGCAATCTGCTGATGCTTGTCGGGGGAACCATCTTATTGGTGGTGACCAGTGCATGGCTGACTCTGCTCGTGTTGCTGGTCATTCCACTGGTGCTGGTGCCGATCCTCGTGTTCGGCCGGCGCGTGCGCAAACTCAGCCGGGCTAGCCAGGACCGTGTCGCCGATGTCGGCGCCGCGGTGGACGAAACGCTTTATGGCGTTCGCACGGTTCAATCGTTTGGACATGAGGATCTCGAGCGCGCCCATTTTGCCGACAGGGTCGAAACGGCGTTTTCGGTCTCAATCATGCGCATTCGTGCGCGCGCCCTTCTGACAGCATCGGTAATTCTCCTCGTCTTTGCAGCCGTCGGAGCGGTTCTTTGGCTGGGCGGGCACTGGGTCTTGGACGGCAGGATGACACCGGGTGCGTTGTCCGCGTTCATCTTCTACGCCGTCCTTGTTGCCGCATCGGCTGGAGCGTTGAGCGAAGTGGTCGGCGACCTGCAAAGGGCGGCAGGGGCGACAGAACGGCTGTTCGAGCTGTTGGCAAAACAGCCCAGCATTGCAGCGCCGTCGACTCCAATTCGATTGCCAACGCCGCCGCAAGGCGCCGTATCGTTCGAAGGCGTTACCTTTCACTATCCGTCGCGGCCCGATACAGCGGCGCTGGACGCCTTCGATCTCAACGTTGCCCCTGGGCAAACTATGGCGCTCGTCGGTCCGAGCGGAGCTGGCAAGACGACTGTCTTTCAACTACTGCTCAGATTCTATGACCCAACGGCGGGAGCCATCCGTCTCGATGGTGTCGACCTCAGGTCGGCCGATCCGGCGGAGATCAGATCGCGTACCGGACTGGTGCCGCAAGATCCCGTCGTATTCTCCGCCAGCATTGCCGACAACATCCGCTACGGCCGACCCGAGGCGAACGACCAGGCGGTGAGAGCCGCTGCGGAGGCCGCGAATGCGGCTGAGTTCATCGACGCACTGCCGGAGGGCTACGCAACCTATGTCGGCGAACGCGGTGTAAGGCTTTCCGGCGGTCAGCGGCAACGTTTGGCGATCGCCCGCGCGATTCTGCGGGATCCCTCAGTGTTGCTATTGGACGAAGCGACATCGGCCTTGGATGCGGAAAGCGAGCGCGCCGTCCAACTGGCCCTAACCGATCTCATGCGCAACCGCACGACCCTGGTAATCGCCCACCGGCTCGCCACGGTTCAAAACGCCGACCATATCGCCGTGCTGGATCGCGGTCAGCTTATCGCCGGTGGCAGCCATGCCGATCTCATCTCGGAGGGGGGATTATACGCCAGGCTGGCAGCGTTGCAGTTCGAACGGTCGCCGG
>JBCCER010000002.1:0-70429 GCA_039030175.1 Pseudomonadota bacterium | reverse complement strand
CATCGGCGGGTTCGCCATGGCCACGCAGTTGCCGAAACGGCCGCCGCCTAAGTTCGGCCAATAGCTAACCGATCCGTTGCCAACCTCGACGATATCCAACAGTCCATCGCCGGACATGTCGGCGAAGAAAATCTCAAGATCCGAACGTCCGACCTGCCCCGGCGCGGAGTGACGGTCGCGGGGCCTTACGACCTCGCAGGCCGCACCAAAACCGTCGCGGCCCTTAGCCGGGTTCCAAATCACACGGTCTTCCCGCAAGGTCACGAGATCGGCGAGCCCATCGCCATCTAGATCGATCAACTTGCTCTGCGCCCGGTCGTCGACCTGCGGTATCTCCGCAAAGCTGTTGAAACCCGACCAAGTTTCGCCATCGCGGTCATACTCAAAATAGCCGGCTTGCCGCCCGGTCAACGTAACCAGGTTCGGGTTGCCGTCTCCGTCAAAGTCGCTGACGGCAATGGCGGCCATCGCCCGGTTTGGCTTGGCCGAGACGGTGGTGAGCGGCCCAAAGCGGCCTCCGCCAAGATTCCTTTTGTAGTGCCAACCGCTAGCGCTTTCAGCAAGGACACCGGGCAGGCCATCGCCTTGAAGGTCGACAAATCGATAATTCGCCCCGGCCAAGCCGGATGGAAGGTTGACGGCTGTTTCCTGAGGCGCCGTCGAGAAATTTGAACCGAGGCCTGTGCCGCTATAGCGCATCCGAAGCGGCAGGGCGGATTTGAATGCCGGCCGGTCGCCGTCAAAGCGGTAGCCGGTATAGCCGATTTCAGTCAGTACCGAGCCGGCCGCACGCTCATCATGACCCAGACGGGTGACGCCAACGACTTTGGCCCCCTCGCCCAGAGCGTCGAAGCGGTGCACCATGAGCATGCGCCGGCACAGGCGATAAGTGCGAAGGTCGAACCCAGCCTTGCAGGCAGAATAGGAATCGGCCCGCGCTGGCCAAACGCGATTAGGCACAGCGCTGGGCGGCGCCGTGTCGGTTCCGTACTCGTGATCGCCATAATCGAAAACAACCTCCAGCGGCCATTGATTGTCTTCGGGCTCAGGCTGATCGGCGTGGAAGGGTTTGGTGTTGGCGTACCGAATGCTCTTCAGATAGCGCTGCGCTGGTGGAAGTTTCTTGTCCAGGCGCGCCCGTTCGCTCGGCTCTGTCAGTGAAACGCCATCGAACGTCTCCGCCGCGTACCGGTACGTGACAGCGTTACCGCGCTTGTCGAACTGGGCTTCCAACAGCCACTGGAAGACACGAGTCGGCGCGGCGGGGTCGACAATACGAGCGTTGGGGTTTTGCCCGTACACCGAGACGACGCCGTCGCGGCTGAAGACCCGCCAGTGGATATCGCCATCGCGAGTGCGCTGCCAGCGTTCGACCCGCGAAAACCGCCCCTCATGGCGCGCCAAATAGCGCGTGATAAGAAAGCCGTTGCGGCGCTCAAGATTGCGTTTGCGATCCGGTCCGGTCGCCGGCACCAACTCGTCGCCATTGGAATGGCAAAACCGATCCTCGGCGTCGTAGGTCGGCAAACGCTCCCTGATATCGACCCCAATCCAGGATGCGCCCTGCAGCGACCAGCCGACACCGAATGGCGAGTTTCCCGAGCCGGAGCCATAGGTCAGGGCAAGCGACGGACCGAATTCGTGGCGTCCCGGCGTGGTTCTGAGTGGAACGCGCAAATGGGCCGAACCCGTTAACGGGTCCACCGAAGTGTCGTGAAGCATCCCCAACGCATCGAAGGGCCGCTGTGTTATCGCCGGGCTTTGATCCTGAAGGGCCATACGTCAATCCTTGGAGTCGACACCGGCCCTCGATCATCGAACTAGCGATGACCGATCGAAAGTGCCGCCTTTGGTTGCACTGAAGTATCGGCCTTAAACGTTTCCAAAGAATTTCACGTTGGCGGAAAATTGTTTCAATTGTTTCCGGCGAATGCCTTCTGCGCCCCAATTCGAGCTTGGATCGCGCGGTGGCGAACGTCAGATACCGAAGCAAGCAGGCGATAAGCGCCAAGACTACAGCTGACGAAAGGGTCTATCCGTCACTTAGGGCTTGCTTACACTCTTCGAGAAGCCGGAGATATTGAGAGCTGCGAACCGAGCCGTCGCGCCAAACGAGGCCAATCGCCCGGACCAAGCTCATCCCTTCGATATCTCTAAGGACAACACTCGTTTCTTTAGGGAATTCCGAAGCGACATAGCGCTCTGGGAACAGCGAAAACCCCATGCCGATCGAGACCATCTGGCGGATCGCATCGAGGCTGGTGCCCTCATAGTCCTCGCTCATAACGGCGCCCGAGACTTGGCACAGCTCACGCACGTAACGGTTCAGGGAGTAGTCCGGCCCCAGTGTCAGCATTCGCTGACCTTGTAGCATTTCCGGCAAAATGCGGGCTTCGTTTGCCAGTGCGTGGTCCGAGGGAATGCCGAGCTGCAATCGCTCTTCGGTCAACTCATGATAGGTGAGGCGGGGCCCCCTCTCAGGCGGGCGCGTGAGAGCGCAATCGAGGGTTCCACTGGCAAGAGACTGCTCCAGTTCCAGGGGCCGCTCTTCACGAATATAGAGCTCGAGTTCCGGATACTGTGCCCGCAACCTAGGCAGCACGCGGGGCAGGAAATAGGGCCCAAATGTCGGCACGACGCCCAAGCGGACCAAGCCTCCGAGATTGGCCTCGGCGTTGATGGCCACGTTTTGGATTTCGTCGAGTGTCGCCAATACCGTCCGTGCCAAATCGATGACGATCTCGCCCAGCGGTGTCGGGCGCGCCCCACCGGGCGCTCGCTCTATCAATTTGGCCCGTAGCCGGTCTTCAAGAAGCTGTATCTGGGTCGACAAGGTCGGCTGGGAGACATTGCACCGGCTGGCGGCCTCACGGAAATGCCCCGTTTCACTCACGGCGACCAGATACTCGAGCTGTCTATGGGTCGGACGCGCGGACATCGGTCACCCGTAATCGCTACTGGCTATCAATCTCTCACACTAGCATCGAAACACCTATCAGACTACATCCACGGCGCCGTCAAATCGAAACCGGAAGTCAGAAGATCGCGCACGAGGATGTCGGGCGCCGCTATTACGTTCAATAGGTTCTCGATATCGATTTAATAGCAAATATCTATTTGAGAATCAGCGATCACGGCCCATGTCTCGATCAACCGGAAGTAACCGGTTCTATATTACGTTTCTACATATTCTTAAGTCAGATTGCATAAACCCTTGGGCCGCCCGTAGTGCATTGGGGACCCGGGGGGCCTAAGGACATTAGTCATGATCAATCGGCCACCTGACTTCGGTCAGATCGAGTCCACTCGTGCGGAATTTCTACAAAGGGTTTGGACAGACGACGCGTTTCGTAGCCGCCTGGAACAAGACCCGCGTGCCGTCTTCGCCGAGCTTGGTAGACGCCTACCCGAACATGTCGAGATAAGGGTGGTGAGCGACACCGAGACGGTGAAGTACCTGCACATTCCGTCACCGCCGCCCGAGAACATCGCCACCGACACCGATCTCTTGGAGGCCCAGGACGAAAACCCGGCCTGGCAACTCGCCCTAAAGTCCGCCCCAACCTCTGGCCGCTGACTTGGGCGCTACCCGGTACGCTGCTTGGCCATCCTGCACCCTTAGGCTTGCGCGAGTTTTACCATGACCATACGGATGGAATCGCCCCGCCCCGAAATTGGCCAGCCTACAGGTGACAATGCGGCCAAGTTCGGCGATCAAGAGTTAAGGCTCCTTGCAGCCCGTGCCAGCACGTTGGACGAAAGGTTGGCGGACGGCTACGTGCCTACCACCACCGCAGCTGGTACCCATAAGATTGACACGCGCTATGGGGCATGGGTTCGCTCGGCGTCCGGTGGCGACAAAGCTGTTTTCGCGCAAATGTGCCGCCATCGCGGCTTTGACCCCGACGCTATCCTGCCATTGTTCGGCGAGGTTTTGTTCGCAACAGGCCAGGCCACGCCTGCCTGGGCCGACACATTCTCCGAATTGTTTACCGCCCTCCATAAAGAGCCAACCTTGGAAGATACTTGCCGGTTGGTGAGGCGGCGGTTGTTGCCCTTTGAGCAGCTATTCTATCCTGCGGTCGACGCTGTTCGCCGTCGACGTGACGATCTTGCCGACGCCCGGCAGCTAGCGCTGCTCTCTGACCGCGCGCTAGCAGACCTCGACCGCGCCCTTGTCGAAACGATGGCTGAGATCAGCGCCGGGGCACTGACCGACTGCTTCTATCTGACAATGCACGCGGCTGGCAGAACGCTTGGCTCACTCGGTCTAACGGACCGGCCCCTATACCCGACAAACACCAACAACCGCATGGCCGAATTCGTTTCAGCGCTGCGAGAAGACGGGCTGAAATCGTTCTTCGCCGATCGCCCTGTGCTGGCCCGCCTGCTGTCGACGGTAGCCGAACAGTGGCAATCGGCCACGTTGGAGTTCATTGGCCGCCTGCACCGGGATCTCCCGCGAGAAATCACCACCCTAAACAATGGCGTAACACCGGGACGTGTGGCTCGGATAGGCACCGGTCTCTCAGATCCCCACAATGGTGGCCGCTCGGTCTACAAGATGACCTTCGAAAATGGGCTCGTGGTCGGATACAAGCCAAAGGATCTGCGCATCGACATAGCCTGGTCCAGCCTGCTTGACTGGCTTAGCGACCATGGCGCACCGAAATCAGCAGACTGCCCGCGAACCGAAGCCTGCGACGGTTATGGCTGGGTCGAATGGGTCGCGCCGCGCGATTGTTCCAGAAAGGACGAGGCGAGGGAATTTTTCTATCGATCAGGCGCGACGATGTGCCTAATCCGGGTGCTTCAAGGCAGTGACTTCCATTTCGAGAACATAATTGCCCGCGGCCCGGCCCCGGTTCCGGTCGATTTGGAAACCATCATTGGCGCCCGACCCAAAGCCGAGACCGACGCCAATGGCCCCGTACAAGCTTTGGTAGCTGCGGGCGGACAGCTCGATAACTCTGTTCTGTCCACTGGGTACCTGCCGGGCTGGGCCAGTCTTCCAGGCGCAAGATCACTCCTGATTGGAGGGCTCGACCATGGAACCGCGCCGGATACCGCGCACAATCGAACACCGGCGAACCGCAGAGGCACAAATGTGCCGCGGCTTGGCGGTCTACCGCTGCAGGCCATCGATTACAGCGCCGAGTTGATGGCCGGATACCAAGCCATGTTCACCTTCCTTGCCGAACGAGGCGGCGAGATCGCGGCGCGAGGCGGTCCATTGGATCGGTTCGAAGGGCTCAGCTTTCGTACAATCCTCCGGTCGACAAGAGTCTACGGTCTCCTTATGCAAAGGGCGCTTGGGCGAAAGTCGCTCGATAGCGGCGCCGGCTGGAGCCTTCATTTCGATTTCCTCTATCGGACTTCCCTCACCCAACAGGGGCCCTTGCCGATCGCCTCGGTATGCGATTACGAACGAGCGTCAATGGCCCAAGCCGACATACCTGTCTTTGCGGGCCGGACGACATCGACCGATCTCGTGTGCGGCGACGGACGGATCGTCTGCGATTTCTTCCGGCGCCCCGCTCTCGATGAGGTCCGCGACCGATTGCTCTCTTTAGAGACAATTCAGCTAGACCGCGATCGACTGATCATCGAACAGTCTCTCCACACGGTTGCGCCGGAGAGCATCGACATTCCGCGGCAGTCAGGACAAGCGGCCAAAGACGTATACCCAACCGGACAGCAGCTGATCGATCTGGCCAGGCGCCTTTCCGAAACAATCGAGCGATCGGGCATACAGTCGGGTGGCGGCATCAGTTGGTTGGGCCTTGCGCCGGCGACGGCCGATGAACGGACCCTGCAGCTTCGTCCGATGGCGCCGGCGCTCTACACAGGCACGGTTGGGGTCGGCCTGTTTCAAGCCGCACTTTATCGGGTGACTGGCGACTCTCGATATCGGCAAAGCGCGATGTCCTGCATTGCGCAGGCGCTAGATGCTGCAGGCAATCCAGACCAGCTATCCCAGGCCAACACGGTCATTCCCGTTGGTCTTGGCGACGGTATCGGCGGGCTGATCTATGGATTTTCGGCGCTAGCTAGGCTGCTTGATGAACCGTCGATTGCCGACGCCGCCATGGCATACGCCGGCCTGTTGACTGACGAGAAGATCATGGGCTGCGAGGATCAAGGTCTGTATTCCGGCACGGCGGGCGCTGTTATAGGCCTCAGCGCGCTCTACCATCGGATACCAGATCCTTTCATCGCCGATCGATTGCGCACCTGCGCCGACCACCTGCTGACGAGCCGAACGCGGACGATCTTTGGTGGGCGCGCGTGGTGCAACCGGGCTTGGGCAATGCCGCAGGCCGGCTTGATGCACGGGGCAAGCGGAATAGCACTCGCCATCTCGCGCGCCGGTAAGACCCTCAACACAACTGACTTCGAAGAGGCAATCGAACAAGGTCTCCGCTACGAACATGCGCTGGCCCGGTGTTGCGGTGGATGGCCAGATCTGCGTGATGTCGATACTACGGCCGCCGTGGCAAATGCCCCGCGCCGACCGGACTACTCCACCGGTGCTGCCGGCATCGGGATCGTGGGGCTTGAGCTCGCGGAGTGCGGATACGTTTCGGCAGATAGGGCCGACGTCGTTGATGCAGCATTGCAAGAGGTGACAAAAGCAGCGGGTGCCGGCACCGACGGCCTGTTTTCGGGGAATTTCGGCCGCATTGCCTTCGCGATGCAAGTGGCCCGCGAGCGAGGCGATGCCGGCTTGATCCGTCAGGCTGAAACGATGATCGCTCCCTTGCTGACCAAAGCCGAAAAGCAGGGGCAGTTCCAATGGGGATCCGGCCAAGACGGCGACAACCCGAGCCTGTTTGACGGCGCCTCGGGGGTCGGCCTGGTCCTGCTCTGGCTCGCCAGGCCAGACCTAGTGCCGAATTTTTCAGCTTTGGAAGAAGGGTGAGAACTGACGTGCGATCGGCGGCCGCCATCCGTTAACCACCACCGACCTTGTCATCACAGTTCCGACAGTACTGGGCGCCGAAACTGGCAGAACTGCCGCGCGGTGGCTAAATGGAGTCCTCGACGACTTAGCCGAGGATACCACGATGAGCACAGCGCGCACCGATCGCCTGACTGTCACGAAAGCCTACAACGGCCAGGTGCTGGACGAATTGGCCCTCGAGGATTGGGATACTGTCGACCGGCATCTCAAAACCGCTGAACAACTGCACCGATCGGGGGCGACCCTACCGGTCTATCGCCGGATCGAGATCCTAGAGGCGCTCGCCAGCGGTATGGAGTCTGAAGTTGACGCCTATGCGACGCTGATCGCTCAGGAAGGTGGCAAACCTTTGACCGATGCGCGCGTCGAGGTATTGCGCGCGATCAACGGTGTCAGGCTGGCGATCGGCGAGATCGAGAATAGTGGCGGCGTCGAGATACCGATGGATTTGTCGGCCGCCGGCGACGGTCGAACTGCCTTCACACGAAAGTATCCGATTGGGCCGGTGGTAGCTGTCAGCGCCTTCAACCATCCCCTTAACCTGATCGTCCACCAAGCCGTTCCGGCAATTGCCACCGGCTGCCCTGTGATTGTCAAACCAGCCGATACGACCCCGTTGTCCTGCCTCCGTTTTGTCGAAGCTGTCTATCGTGCCGGGCTGCCGGAGGAATGGTGTCGGGCCGTTCTGACCGACATTCCGACCGCAGAGCGATTGGTGACCGACCCGCGCGTCGCGTTCTTCACGTTCATCGGATCGGCAAGGGTAGGCTGGCACTTGCGATCAAAGCTCGCACCCGGCACCCGCTGCGCGTTAGAGCATGGCGGCGCGGCCCCAGTCATCGTTCATGACGACGCCGACCTAGAGCGCATTGTGCCGATGATCGTCAAAGGCGGCTATTACCACGCCGGCCAAGTTTGCGTTTCGGTTCAGCGGATCTTCGCGGCCAACCCCATCAAGGACCGATTAGTCGAAATGCTGACCGCTCAGGTAGGAGCCCTAAAGGTGGGCGATCCGGAGTTGGCTGAGACCGAGGTCGGCCCATTGATTTTGCCCCGCGAGGTCGACCGTGTGGCTAGCTGGGTCGACGAGGCCGTCACCGCCGGAGCGGGCAAAGCAATCGGCGGGGAAAAACTGTCGGACCATGTTTATCGGCCAACCATACTAGTCGACCCCCCGGCCGACGCCAAAGTCTCGACATTGGAAATCTTCGGTCCTGTCACCTGTGTTTATGGCTTCGACGACTTGGATGACGCGGTCGCCCGGGCCAATGCCCTCCCGGTCGCGTTCCAAGCCGCCGTTTTCACCCAAAACATCGATCGAGCCCTGAAGACCGCCGACCGGCTGGACGCCAGCGCCGTTATGATTAACGACCATTCCGCCTTTCGCGTAGACTGGATGCCGTTCGCCGGCCTACGCCAATCCGGCCTCGGTGTCGGCGGCATTCCCTATACGATGGAAGACATGGTCATCGACAAGATGACGGTGATCCGTCGGCAATCAGCCTGACCTGAAAACTGCAACAGAGCGGTGCAGCGAAACCACAGTAAAGACTGCGGGCAGCTCCGGTCCGCAGGCGATCGCAGTTTGACTACACCTTAATCTCCGCGAAGGCTCTCTCCATATCGTCCCAATTCAGAACCGGCCGCTCGTCGATCATCGCACCCATGGCGGCGAACAGAGGTTCATGGAGGTCCAGCAGCTTATACTGCTCGTCTAGCTCGTAGACGATGAATGCAACCCGGTAGCCGTCGAGCATCGAGAAATAGGTCGCTTCCGGCTTCACGGCATCAAAGAGGTTCTTGAATGCTGTGCCCATCGATCCATCTTTGACGGCCCTGTTGCCATGTTCGACTGGAATCTTGATTGTCATCATCAAGCGCATTGCGACTCTCCCAACTGATTGCCAAGAGCGGCAAACTATCACGGTCCGATAGCAGCCGGAAATTCACAAGGTTCGGTTGATATCGTCGCGCTTGGTACATGGCCTGCAATGACTGTCTTAGGCCCGCAAGCGCCCAGCTTTTTGTTCAAAGACAAAGTTCGAACCGTTACCATGCCGACACATTCGGTCGCTTGGGATAGCAGGCTGTCCTGGCCTCGCTGACAGCAACGGTACGACCGCATACTTGTGGGGAGACAGCACGCATGTCAGACGCCAGCGCGTCGGTAAGTAGATCGCTCAAGGTCCTGCGGCAACCGATCTTGAACAAAGACACGGCGTTTTCGGAGGCCGAGCGGCAGCGCTTCGGCCTACTCGGCCTGCTGCCCCCGCAGATCGAAACACTCGATGAACAGACCATCCGGGCCTATGCGGGCCTTCAGATGGAAGAGTCGAACATCGAGCGCCACATGTACATGCGCAATCTGCAGGATCGGAACGAGACTCTTTTCTACAACCTGGTGGTCAAACACGTCTCCGAACTGATGCCGCTGATCTACACCCCCGTGGTTGGTGAGGCGTGCCAGAAATTCAGTGAGATTTATCGCCAGCCGCGCGGCCTGTTCATCAGCTATCCCGACCGCGACCGCATCGACGAGATTCTGGACAATGCGCCGAACAAGACGGTCGAAGCCATCGTTGTCACCGACGGCGAGCGTATTCTGGGGCTAGGCGACCAGGGTGCCGGGGGCATGGGCATCCCCATTGGCAAGCTGTCCCTCTATACCGCGGTCGGCGGGGTCAACCCGGCAACGACACTGCCAATGCTGCTCGACGTCGGCACGAACAATCAGGAGCGCCTGGATGACCCTCTCTACATTGGCTGGCGGAACGAGAGGATAACGGGCGACGAGTATTTCGACTTCGTCGATCGCTTCGTGCAGGCGGTGAAGCGAAAATGGCCGAACGTGCTGTTGCAGTTCGAAGATTTTGCCCAGCCCCACGCCGCGCCATTGCTGGCCAAGTATCGCGACCAGTTGTGCACCTTTAACGACGATATCCAGGGCACGGCAGCGGTAGCCGTCGGAACATTGCTGGCTGGCGCGAAGGTTACCGGCATTCCGATGCGCGATCACCGGGTCGCATTCCTGGGTGCGGGATCGGCCGGCTGCGGAATCGCCGAACAGATCATCGCCGCCATGGTGAAGCAGGGTCTGGCTGAAGATCAGGCCCGTCGCCAGATTTTCTTGGTTGATCGCTACGGGCTGCTGCACGACAAGATGACCGGCCTGATGCCGTTCCAAGAGAAGCTCGTGCAGCCACACGACGCTGTTGCCGGATGGGCCAGCGGCAGCAATGGGGAAATCAGTCTCGCTGATGTCGTTACGCACGGCAAGCCGACGATCCTGATAGGCGTGTCCGGTCAGCCGGGCCTGTTTACCGAGGATGTTGTGCGGGCCATGGCCGCGGAGGCCGAGCGGCCGATCATCTTTCCATTATCGAATCCTACGTCGCGGTCGGAGGCCGTGCCGGAGGATCTGCTAAAGTGGACGGACGGAAAGGCACTGGTCGCGACGGGCAGCCCATTTAAGCCCGTGACCTACAATGGCACTACCTATCGGATTGGGCAGAGCAACAACACCTACATCTTCCCCGCCATGGGGCAGGGTATCATCGCAACCGAGGCGAGGCGCGTGACGGATGGCATGTTCATGGCCGCTGCCGAGGCGCTGGCCGACGCTACCGTAGGGCTTGGCGAACCAGGGGCCCCTCTCCTGCCCGCCATCGATGACATTCGGGATGTCAGTCGCAAGATTGCCCGCGCCGTCGCCTTGCAGGCACAGGCCGACGGCGTTGCCCCGCCCTCCTCAGAGGACGAGCTCGATGCCAAGTTGGCGGCGAAATATTGGTCGCCTGCGTATGGCGATCTGCCGGAAGACCTTTAGAACGCCGCGCACTATTCCCACCCACAGTCACCCGACCAGGAAGGAAAGAGTCCCGTGCCCATCGACCTGATGACCTACGAGCCCAAGGGCGACAAGAAGAACTCAGACTTCTTCAACGAGTATCGGATCAAGATTTTCGAGCGGCGGAGGTCCAGCGGCCTGGAAGATCTGGTCGGCAACATGCGTGCGCCGGTGATCCAGGTCGACCATGGCGACGGCGTGGACACGATGGCCGAACTCTATGTGATGACGCCCTATCGATTCACGGCCAGCTATCTTGGCGACACGCACCGGTTCTTCGTCATGCACAACAGGCCGGAATATCCGGCGCTGATCATCATGGAACCGCTGAGCCCCGCCTTCGTCGATTTCATTTCTCGGTTCAACCGAATGTACCCGCTGGCCAAGAACAAGCCGCAGTCACGCTATGTCGGCGAGCTGTTCGCCGCCAAGGATTTGGACCAGACGCGCACGGTGCTGGAGAGCCACAACATCCGGTTCGAGTATCCAGGCGACACGGAAAACCCGTTCTACACCGCCGACGGCTTCCTGTTCTCGGTCCCGTCCGACTATACTTATAATCGCGTTGGCTACACGACGAAGGACCTGAACGATCCGGATTCGCTTGGCCTTGGCGCCCGGGTCGAGCTCACGGCCGACGAGAAGGTCCGCCTCGACGCAGCCGTTGCGTTTGGCGAACAGGAAGGCACCACGCCCCTGATGCTCGGCTACGACCATATGGCGACCCGCATTCTGGCAGCCGACCGCGAGGACGCGATCCTCGAGTTTCTGACCATGGTCCCCTATTACTTCTGGGGCGCGTACAACATCGCGGACATGAACTCGTCGACCAACGTCAATCGCAACAACACGGTAAACGACGACAAAATCTCACCGGCCAAGGTGTTCACAGCCAACAACACGCCATCCTTCGTGAATTCGTTCGAGGGATTGCCGATGCCGACCGAGACCTTCGTACGCAATTTCGGGCGGCGCATGCATCACATGGCGGTCGAGGTGCAAGATGGCGATCATGGCGCTGGCGAGAAGAATGTCGACTTCGTGGTCAATGCGCTCAAGACCAAGGGCATCCCGTTCCTCGCCCACATCGTCGGCGAGTGTAAGGACGACCCGAACCTAAAGCAGATCTTCTCGAAGCACTCGGCCTACACGCTGCTGATCACCGAGTACATTGAGCGGTGCCACCATTTCGATGGCTTCTTCACCAAGGACAATGTCGCCGCCCTGACCGCCGCCGCCGGCCAGGACGAGCAGTTCCATCATGGGCAGGTGTTTGACTAAGCGCCGCGCGGCCATACCGAGATTGGCGGCTTGATGCGGCGAAGACCGTTGGTGACAATAGACCGCTTGGCAGGCACAGCAACCGCGCGGTCGAAACCGGTTTGGCCGCGACCCGCCGATATCATGCAGATGTCCAACGCAAGAACAGGAGGGCGATCGTGCTATGCTCAGACGGGCCGGCTCCGCACGCAATGATCAAGCGCGACTTGCTCGCGACCGACACTGGCAGTGGTGTAGTGGAGCGAACATTCACAAAACGATCCGCTGACCGCCAATACCCATAAGTAATTATCTCATACTGCCGAAATCCCTTCGCGACATTGCAAATATATGCAATGAGCGTCACTATTACTGACGGCCACAGAGACCGCCTCTTAAACTTGCTTTATTGAGGTGGCGTAACCGGCTGAATTGAAGCGTTCGATCGTCGAGCAGGAAGGTAAACTCTATGCTTTGGCTCCGTTACGCAGATTATGATTTCAGCAAACATGGACTGACCAACCAAGGTGTGTTCCCAACCTGGGAGCGGCTGGAGAACGGTGGCACCTTAGGCAAGAATGGGTTTCTACTGGACAGCGGTAAGAACTCGCGCATTCGACTTCTAGCTCCTCCCTTGCCGCTCGACGGACTGCAAATCGACTTAGTCTTCCGGCTGTCATTCCCACTGACGGAAAACCGTACTTTGCTATTCGCACCCGGCATGATCCATCTGGTGGCCGATAATCGGCGTCGGCAGATCGTTCTTTATGTGCGCACGCAAGACGATGGCTGGCATCACGCGGCCTTAGTGAATACGCCAGACCTTGCGGAAAAGGAACGACGGCTGAGGGTCCTGATCGGTGCCGGGGCCAGTATTTTGCTCGGTTTGGAGGGCGGACCTTCCGCCAGAGGGCGAACGCCGACCGGCGCCCCCGCCAGCTTGGTCAAACCGGAATTTGTCGTCGCCGGGAACCCGGACGTTCCAGGGGTGTCCGAGGAGCCGTTCGTACCGGGCGATTTCGGGGCCATCCGTACCTTGAAGATCGATTTCGGCTTCGATGAAAAACAGAGTCTGATCAGCCGCTTGTCCACAGCCCCGCTGCCCAAGGATGAGGCCAGCCTGCTACGGTCCTCGCTATTCGACATGGCGGACAACATCCGCGGCGCGACCGAACCGTCGATTGGATTCGGTAAGACCTCCGGCAAGAAAACGTCCAAATCGCAAGCAGGCGGCTACCGCGGGAAGACTTGGGCCGCGATGTCAGACTTTCTGATTTCTGAGAAGGGTAGCCGGTTCTGGCATGATTTTCTTACGGGGCGGGCGGACAAGAAGTCGATCGCAGACGCTGGCAAAGCGTTGGCAGGCGCCATCGATCCCGACGATCGGTCTGATGCCGCCGCGCTGGTCAGGGGATGGCACAAAATGCTCGATGGCGATAAAGAGGCCGCAGCGATCGCAAAAACCGTTCCGGAAATCGTCGGCCTGCTGCGCCACATCGATCGCGGCCTTACCGATCTTGCCGGCAAGGGAGGAAAATCCTGATGGTGACACTGCTGGAAAAAGCGCAGGAACTGGTCCCCACTTTGGTGATCTCACGGGAGGATGACGAAACACCCATCGATGTCGATGCGGCTCTTCCGCAAATGCGCCTCAATCGCCTGCAAGACGGCACCAGCTTACAACAGCTGGGCAGAGGCCAGATCGATTTCACGAATGCCACATTCGCCAACATCTTCAACCGTTTGGCGATGGACCCGGAAAGCCAGAGTTTTCTAACCGCCGATTTGATGGGGACGACGGATTTCGGCAGCGCGTTTTCCGGCGACCGGTACCAAACCGTTCGCGGCAGTATCGGAGGCGGTGTGCCGGCCTATGTCACATTGCACGAGAATGTCGCCGATTTGGTCGCCAACCGTCCGGCATTTGTCGAGGATCTGGACATGTTGGACAAGGCCGGCAAATACAGCATGATCACCTACCATTTCTACTTCCTGCGCCAGAACGGGGTCGGCTTCCGAACCTATCCGTTCGAGCGGGAGGGCCATTGGACCGGCGTATCCGTGCTGTTGCACCGCGATACTAAGGAACCGCACATTGCCGGCTTTCACGGCTTGGCCGGCATCAGGTTTCTGCGTTGGGATGACGTCAATCGCCTGTTCGGCCATATCGAGACCTTCGTCGGCGTGGGCACCCATTCGCTATTCGAACGGGAGGGCGAGTTTCCGACCGAGGTGAAGGTCTGGCCAGACGACCCCGACCTGGGATCCCTCAATCTCTGGGGGCCGGTGGTGAACTTGGCCGCCGGCGCGTTCGCTGCGGGTGGTCTGCTGCTGGAGGCCGGCGTTGCGGCCGGTATTCTTGGGGCTACAGGAGTCGCGGCAGCGCCGGTTGTAATCGGCATCGCGCTCGGTCTTGCCATCATCGGGCTGATTCTATCCGGCTATGCGCTCTACCGGATTTGGTCCCACGACGATTCACCCTCTTGGCAGGCTGCCGCCTACCGGCCGGAGGACAGCCAGGCGATCGCCATGGAGCAGGCCAATCTCGACGACAGCGCCTGGGCCGAACCGGCCGACGTGGCTGTGGAGCGCGCAACGGAACTGGTGCCCAAAAACGGCAACGAGGTGGTCACCACACTGGCCGACGCAACCGGCGAACCCTGGTGGGGAACGTTCCTGGCCTGGGGCGAACAAGAGGTTGGATCGGCTCAGAACCGGCCCACAGCCCGTCCGGGCCTGCTGCAACCGAGCCTAGACCACAGTTTCTTGATGGGCGCACTACGGCTTATCTAGCACCCGCCCGTGAGTGGCTAAGTGGATAGATCTGAGCTGCCCCTCACAGTTACTTACGGACGGGTCGGCTGCTTGGCCATGTGCAGGACGGGGCCGCGTTCCGGCACCTCGACCTCGTGGATGATGAGATCCTGGTCGTCGAACAGCACGACATTGTAAGCGGGCAGACCATCCACGAAGGTGGCGCGGCGATCGTCTAGAGTTGCCAGGATCTGATGGCAGGTGCCGCGCCCGACCGTGAAGGGGATGCCCTCCATCGTGCCCGAGGCGGCCAGGTGCAGATGGCCGAGAAATAGGTGGCGGATCTTTCCATGTGCACGGAGCAGTGCCATCAGCGGCTCCGGGTCCGCTAGCATGATCTTTTCAAAATGCGGAAGGCAGACACTCAGCGGCGGGTGGTGCAGGAAGAGGCTGACCGAACGATCGCCCGCCGCGTTGAGTTCCGATTCCAGCCATGCCAATCGCTCCGCGCACAGGAGGCCCTGGATATGGCCTTCGTCCAGCGTATCGAGGAATATCAGACGCTCATCGCCGAGGTCGGCTGTCGACTGCACGAAGCCGTTCGGATCGACCGGGGCATCGGGAAAGGCAGCGCGGAAATTGGCGCGACCGTCATGATTGCCCGTCATCAGCCGGACCGGCAGCGGAAACCCGTCGAGCAGCCCGTGCAGGGCGCGATAGCTGTCCGGATGGCCAGTATCGCTGAGGTCACCTGAAATCACGCAAAGATCGGCATCGCCATGCTCGCCAGCAATATGGTCGAGGCAAGCGCCTAGGCGGGCTTGGGGATCGAGCCCATAGATCCGGCCGCCCGGGGCGACGAGGTGCGGGTCGGTCACATGGATCAGCTTGTGGACCATCGGCCCCTCTCCGCCGGTTCCGGGCTAACCGCCTGCCCGCCTGACGCAGAGCGCGGCGGCGACCAGGGCGTGCTCGCCCGCTTCAAAGCCGATCATCTGCAGCGTATCGTCGTTGGCGAAGGAGCCCATGACGGTGCCCGTGTCGCCGAGATCGACGATCATAAAGCTCTCATTGTCCCAATCGATCACGCCCTGAAACCGGACCGTGCCGCTGAGGGTGGCCTCGCCACCGGATTGTTCGTGGACGCCCAATTCCTCCGGCACGCTCCAGAAATAGGTGCCGGTGAAGAAACGGCCCTCCTGCCAGTCGACCTCAAAATTGAGGTCCCAGGCGATGGGTTCGCCCCGGATCAACCCTTCGTCGCGCGGACAGTCCCAATGGCCGGTCATATCCGGCAGGCTTTGCGCCTGGGCGCCCGATAGGCCTGATACGAAGACAAATACGGCGATGGCCGCCCCAGTACCAAACTGAAGCGGCCCTAGTCTCTTCAAGACTCTACGCACGCTTAGTAATCCATGTCACCCATGCCGTCATCGCCGTCAGTCTTCTCCGGCGCGTCGACCACCGTGGCCTCCGTCGTAATCAGCAAACCGGCGATGGAGGCGGCGTCCTGCAAGGCCACGCGCACGACCTTGGCCGGGTCGATGATGCCGGCCTTGACCATGTCGACATAGTCGCCCTTTTGGGCGTCATAGCCGAAATTGGTGTCCGACTGTTCCAGCAGCTTGCCGACCACGACCGAACCGTCGACACCCGCATTGGCGGTGATCTGGCGCACCGGCCATTCCAGCGCCTTGCGGACGATGCCGAGGCCGACCTTCTGGTCGTCATTGGCTGCATCCAGCCCGTCCAGCGCGCTGGTGGCGTAAAGCAAGGCCACGCCGCCGCCGGGTAGCACCCCTTCCTCCACCGCCGCGCGGGTGGCGTTCATGGCGTCCTCGACCCGGTCCTTCTTTTCCTTCACCTCAACCTCGGTGGCGCCGCCGACCCGGATGACCGCCACGCCGCCGGCCAGCTTGGCCAACCGCTCCTGCAGCTTCTCGCGGTCATAGTCGGACGTCGTCTCCTCGATCTGGGCCTTGATCTGGCCGCTGCGGCCGGCGATGTCGTCGCTGTCGCCGCCGCCCTCGATGAGGGTCGTGTCCTCCTTGGTGATCAGCACCCGCTTGGCCGTGCCCAGCATGTCGAGCGTGACGTTTTCCAGCTTGATGCCGACATCCTCGGAGACCACCGTACCGCCGGTCAGGATCGCCATATCCTCCAGCATGGCCTTGCGCCGGTCGCCGAAGCCGGGCGCCTTCACCGCCGCGATCTTCAACCCGCCGCGCAGCTTGTTGACCACCAGGGCGGCCAGCGCCTCGCCCTCCACATCCTCGGCGACGATCAGCAGCGGCTTGCCTGACTGGACGACGCTTTCCAAGAGCGGCACCAGATCCTTCAGGCTCGACAGCTTCTTCTCGTGCAGCAAGATGACGGCGTCTTCCAGCTCGGCCTTTTGCTTTTCGGCGTCGGTCATGAAATAGGGCGACAGATAGCCCCGGTCGAACTGCATGCCTTCGACCACCTCCAGCTCGGTGGCCAGAGACTTCGCCTCCTCGACCGTGATCACGCCCTCATTGCCGACCTTCTCCATGGCCTCGGCGATCATGGCGCCGATATCCGCCGCGCCATTGGCCGAGATGGTGCCGACCTGGGCGATCTCCTCATTGCTGCTGATCGGCCGTGCCGCCGCCTGCAGCGCGCCGACCACGGCCTCCACGCCCATATCGATGCCGCGTTTCAGATCCATCGGGTTCATACCGGCCGCATCGGCCTTATAACCCTCGCGCACGATCGCCTGAGCCAGGCCCGTGGCCGTGGTGGTGCCGTCGCCGGCCAGATCGTTGGTCTTGGAGGCCACCTCGCGCATCATCTGCGCGCCCATATTCTCGAACTTGTCGGAAAGCTCGATCTCCTTGGCCACCGTGACGCCGTCCTTGGTGGTGCGCGGCGCACCGAACGACTTGTCCAGCACCACATTGCGCCCCTTGGGCCCCAGCGTGATCTTGACCGCGTCGGCCAACACATCGAGCCCCCGCAACATGCGCCCCCGCGCATCGTCGGCAAACCTGATCTCTTTCGCTGCCATGACTGTCTTCCCCCGGTTTTGTCTTTGTGCCGCCGGCCGTGCGCCGGAGGCGTTGGCTGATGGGGATTATCTGACGATTTGGGGGGCGGGTTGCAAGGCTTGAACCACCGACAATGCGAGTCGGTCACCGCACTTAACTCGATTAGCTCGTGAAACTAAACCGCAGCGCTTTCGAATGCCGCATAAGGGCGAGCGATTACTATCTGGCAGTTTCCTTGCTCAGTGTCCCGACCGGTGTCCAATGGCAAGCTACCTCCGAAACAGGAGCTGCTCTGATTGTCATTTTCATGGCTTCTCGGTGTTCTCGAATAGCCTCGGAATCAGTAGAACATCCTGGCTGCAAGACAATGCAAGAGATGATAGTCTCCTGGCTCGGTTCACTTGACCTAAAGAAGATGTTGACGAGGAATTGCAATGCCGGTTTCGATCGTCATCGGCGGCCAATTTGGTTCCGAGGGCAAAGGAAAGGTGGCCCTAGAGCTTGTACGGCAAACGGCCGAGGCGGATACGGCAGTTGTACGCGTGGGCGGCTCAAACTCAGGCCATACGGCCTACGACAAGAACGGTAAGAGATTTGCGCTCAGGCAGTTGCCCGCCGGTTGTATCGACCGGGACGTCAAAGTTGTATTTCCCCCGGGCTTCTTTGTTGATCTCGATTTACTAACAACGGAAATTGAAGAACTTGACTATCCTAGAGATCGAATATTCATTAGCAATTTCGCCCGAATAGTTACGGCCGAGCACAAGAAATGGGAAGAAGATGCTGGTTTAGGAGCCGCAATCGGTTCAACAGGAAGCGGAGTTGGCGGAGCGATGATGGCCCTTGTCGCACGAGGAGCCAGAAACTTCCCGCTTTCAGCCCTAAGCGATGCCCAGCATTGCGAACCATTAGCAAGATACGTAACTGATACATCTCTTTTGTTACGCCAAATGCTCGACAAGGGGCAAAGAGTTATCGTTGAGGGATCACAAGGCTTTGGATTGTCACTTAGCGATGGGGGCTACTGGCCAAAAGCCACGTCTCGCGGGACAACAGCGGCAGCGGCATTAGCTGAAACGGGATTGAGCCCAATTGACGTCGACTGCGTCATTTTGGTTCTTCGAGCATTCCCAATCCGTGTAGCAGGCAATTCGGGACCTCTCCACGGAGAGACTACATGGGATGAGATAGCAAGTGCTCATGGGCTGGTGAGCGACATAAGGGAGTTTACCACAGTCACGAATCGGCTTCGGCGGGTTGGTCAGTTTGATCATCAATTAGTTCGTAGGGCAATTACTACTAACAATCCGACTCACCTAGCTCTAAATCACCTCGATTACATAGGTAATGAAGATGATTTGAAATTCCGCGATAGCAAACTTAATAGATTTATTTCGTCGGTTGAAGAGAATATCAAGAAAAGTATCGATTTTTATGGATTTTCAGGGAGATCCATGCGCAAATCAGCGAGGGAGTTTATCTGAAGCAATGTGTCAGAATGAGCATTCTTCTCGCGATAGCTTCAGTATGCTGAATGGATTCAGCCTTAGCTCTGAACAGGCTAAGGACCTGGCCTTACCATTCAAGAAGAACACTGGCGATGACCCAAAGGCAGACCCGTGCGACTGGATTCCGCCTTCATTGTTATCGGCAGACCACATCGCTCGATACGTTTACGAAACAGGGATGGTAGCACCATTTGAAGTAGGAACAGAACTCGAACCAAGCAAGCGCCTTAAAGCGGCCTCCTACGAAGGTCGCATAGGCTCAAGTGCATACATATTTGAGATTGGCGCTAATCAGCCCACTTCAATTCTTTCAGTAGGCGATCGGTCTCTTTGTTTTCCAGCTAATTCGATTGTCTTTGTTGAGTGCGATCTGGAGTTCCGTCTGCCGAGATTCATTGCAGTCCGATTCAACTTACAGATTCGACACGTTCACCGCGGGCTCCTTTTGGGCACAGGTCCTCTTGTCGATCCTGGTTTTTGGGGTCGTCTATGTATACCAATTCACAATTTAACTGACTCAGACTATACTGTACCCATAGACGCTGGCTTGATTTGGATTGAATTTACCAAAACTTCGTCAGACCCGAGATTTGGTCGACCGCCGTCAAATACAGAGCTTTGGAAAATCAAGAGTTCTATCGACGCAGCATCAGTTCAATATGCTGAATTGATACCAACTGTTGTCGAGACCTCGGGCGCAAACCCACAGGGTCAGAAGCACGACCACTCGGCGCCAAATAGAGTTGGAATACGCAGCTCTATTCAGACTACCTACGAGGAACTGAAGAAGTCGTCCGACTCATCCGCAATGGATGCGAAGAAGGCGAGTCTTGATGCAAAAAGGTTACGAAACACAGGAATAGGCGCCGGCGCCGTCGCCTTTTTGGCAATTCTCATATCGTTATTTGGGATGTGGTATACATACTATTCGGACATGGTAGAGCAATACGCTGAACTGACCAATGAGTTGCATTCGATCCGCGCAAACTTAGCGAGCCAGCCTGTGAATAACCTAGAAATGGGACCCGAAATAGAAAGTTCAAATGAAACCGAAAACAGCGATTCACAAGATGAACAGAGACAATAATTAGTTGAGAGATGATCATTTAGAACATTGAGAGAAAACACCGAATACCAACAACACTCGTAGAAGCCTTCGCAGACCGTCCGATTGAACGGCGACCATGCCCAACCACATCGCCCTAACTGCCCTCGCCCGTCTGCCGCGCAAAGCGGACGGTAAGGCTTCGATCACCGCGTTGAACCGGCTGGTGCGGGAGTTTGGCCCTGATCACGCTCTGGCAGTGATGCTGTGGGAGACGGGGGACGGGGCCGCGCGGCAGTTGGCGGTGCGGATTACCGAGCCTGAGAAGGTCAACGCGGCGCTGTTGGAGCGCTGGGTTCGAGGCCTTGCCGATTGGGATCTGACCGACGCCTTTGCCGCGCACACGGTCCGGCACACCGCTCTGGCGGTTGAGAAAGCGCGCGAATGGGCGGGGCGATCGGCCGAGTTCGAGCGGCGGGCGGGCTTTGCCACCATGGCGCAGCTCGCCTGGGTGAAGAGTGATGTCGACGATGCGGTGTTCATCGACTTCCTGCCGCTGATCGAGGACGCCGCGACGGACGAGCGCTATTACGTCAAGAAGGCCGTGAACTGGGCCCTGCGCGATATCGGCAAGCGCAACCCTGCCCTCGCCGCCCACGCGACACGCACCGCCCGCCGCCTGCAAGCATCAGACGACCACACCGCCCGCTGGGTCGGACGGCACCGGATGCGGGAGGTGTTTGGGGGGTAGATCGGTTTGAATGCGGGTCAGCAGCGGGAAACCGTGTCCGCAAGCCCGCCAGCCCCAGCATGGCTGTTTCTATCGCAAGCTTGGCCACCCGAGCTGCCGCCTCACCCACCCAGGGAGGCCATCTGTATTCTGCTTCTCACTGAATTCGCGTAGACTCCGCGCGTTCGACCGGGCGCTCATGGGGAAGGCGGCATGGCTGACGGCAAGCAGAAGGCTCTTAACCATGCCTGGTGGGCATCCTGCGGGGCCATGTTTGCCAGCGCCTTTCTGTTGGCGACCTGGATCGTCCGCATCCCGGATGTTGCCACTAGTCTCACGCTGGACGACGGCCAGGTCGGGACGGCCATCTTTGGCCTTGCCATCGGGGCGTTCGCCGCGTTCGCGGCCGCCAGCCGCATCTTGGAGCATCGCGACAGCCGCCTGCTTATCTTGATATTCGGCCTGATCAACGCCGTTGGTCTGGCGCTGCTGGCGCTGTCCTGGAGCTTTACCTCGCTTTTCCTGCTGCTGATGTTGTTCGGCTTTGGACATGGCGGCCTCAACGTTGCCATGAACGCCCTGGCGATCGAGGTCGATGCCGGGTTTGAGCGCTATTGGATGGGGGTGTTCCAAGGGTGCTTCTCGCTCGGCGGTCTCACCGGGGCCATCTGCGGCAGCCTGATCATCTGGCTCGAGATCCCGTTTCACACCCAGTTTGTCGTGACCGCCCTGTGCGCACCGATACCCTTCGTGTTGATCTACAAGTTCGCGATCCCAGACGTGCGGGATGATAGAGCGGCAGCGGAGCCACGCCCGATCCTGGCCTTGCCGCCCAAGGCGATACTGGGGCTGGGGATCATCGCGCTGTGTTCGTCCGTCGGCGAAGGCGCGATGGCGGATTGGAGCGGCCTTTACCGCGAGCAGGAGCTGCACGTCACCGACGCCTCCACCGCGTTTGGATATGCCGCCTTCAGCCTGTTCATGCTGGTGGGGCGGTTCAGCTCCGCCCAAATCCTGCAATATGTCGCGCCGGAGACGCTGGTGCGGTCAGCCGGCCTGGTGGCCGCGATCGGTCTTGCGGTGGGGCTGATCATCAACGACTCGGTCTCCGTGATCGTCGGGTTCGGCTTGGTCGGTTTGGGCCTGTCCGTGATGATCCCGATCGCCTATTCGGCGATCACCAACCACCCGGAAATACCGCGCGGCCGAGCGATCGCCAGTGTCGTAACGCTGGGCTATTCCGGTGTCGTCTTCGGCCCGCCCATCCTGGGTTGGCTTGCTGAATTGACCAGCCTGCGCCTGGCGTTGTTCGTCGTCGTCGGTACGTCGCTTGCAATCGCTCTGATGGCGCCGAACGTGGCGGCGCGGCGCTCGTAGACGGCATGACTGGGCTGGGCGTAGTGGCTTCCAACGTGTTCACGACACGCGATCCGGCCTCGCTAGCAGGGACTGTCTCGGCTAGAGTAATCGTGCTCGTGGACCATCGCCGCCGGCAATCTGCGTGGCGAAAAAGCGCTCGCGTGACGTTCAACAAGGAGAAGTATCCATGATCCGAAAAGCACTGGTACTCGCGGCCCTGTCGTCAGGCTTCATCGGCGGATCTGCGCTTGCGGACGATGACTGGGTCGGCCTTTACGCGGGCATCCACGCGTCCGACGGCTCCTATGATCACATGTCCATCGTTCCGGCGGGCAACGGGATGTTCGAGTTCGTCATAACGACCCATCGTCTAACATTCTGTGGTGAGAGCCCTGGGTGGAACCAGGGAACGCTGGCCATGTCCGACGGCGCCCTTGTCTCTCAAGAGGAAACGATCACCTGCGTTGACGGCACCGAGGCCGAGACACCACCCGGTTTCCGTCTTACTTTCGTAGATGGCGACGATCTTATCCTGCTCGGCCCGCAATCCGGCGACCTCGTCGGCATTTACTTTCATAGGATCAGCGCTGATTGATGGTTAGTGGTCGGGCCGGAGTGCCGGCCGATCAGTCCGGAAACGGATACAGCCAACCCCAAACCGGCAAGCAGTCGGCCGACAAAATACAAGGCTTGATCAAGAAGAGACGGGTGCCATGAACCACGGAGCCTCGGTTTCCTTCTTACCGATGGACCAGGTGTAGATGGCCGGCAGATTGGGCAAGAAGGCCTCGGCAGAACGGTCGGAATAGCTGACCACGACATGGTCCGGAAATCGTTGGGCCAAATGCGGCGCCTCGGTGCCGCGCATGGTCAGATAGACGGCGGCACCAAAGGCGGGGTCGGATCCGTGATAATGCTTCTTGGCCTGGGTGACGAGTTTATCGTCCACGGCGAGGCCCAGACGCGAAGGTCCGTCGGCAGCCGCCGATTCTCTGACACCCTCTGAGGTGAGGCCCCATTGCTGCCAAAGGTCTGCAAGGCGAAAGACTTCCAGATCCCGGCGTTGGGCCTCGGCCGCCACCTCAGCCGCGTAGGATGTGACCGCTTCGGGCGGAAAGCCGTTGGTCAGTGCGTGGGCGTTGCAGAGCAGCAGTTTGGGTGCAACATCGATGCCCTGCGCCCGCAGCGCATCGAAGATGCCGGTGAGGTGATCCATCGTGCGCTGATCATTGTTATCGAAGGCTGACTTTTCTGCCGCGCCCCAAAGCGTCACCATCTGCAACGGCCGGTCGTGGCGGACAGAATCGCGCAGTAGATCCAGCAGCATTGGAATCTGGCTCGGCATATCACGGCAATGTTTCCTGCTGGCAAGAATGCTCAGCAACACCTCCTCGGGTTTTGGGTGTAGGAAAGCGGGGTGCCGGTTCCTGAAATGATCGGGATACACCGCGTGCCAGAGTTTGACTGTGTCAATCCAGTCATGATCGCGCACCGTCGCTTCGTGCGGCCAACAAGCGGCATAGCGCGAAAACACGTCGGCGGGGTCGCGCAGATTGCCGAACATCTCTACGAATATGGCCTCTGCCCTGTCGCGGGTCGAATGGATGAATTTTAGCGCCCGATCCATGACCAGCTTTACTTCAGCGATCATGTCAGCGTCCGGGGCGAAATGGCTGGCACACAGGCCCTTGTAGGCGTGGCCCGGGAACTGGCGGCGTAAAGACCACCATTCGGTCAAGTCATCTGTCATCTGCTCGGGAAGTAGGACTGTGCAATCCACAGCCCCCGATCGGACGGCGGAGACGAGTGCGTCGAAGTCATGGTCGCAAATCTCGTTCCGGTCGCCGTAAAGGCGCGCTCCAATGGTGTGACTAGTGGTCAGTTCGGGTAGGACGCCAATTCGGCAACCTTCAAGATCCTTACCCGGAGGCGGGACCGGCGGCGCATCGCGGCCTGCAACAATCAGCGGCACGTGATCGACCAGCGTGCACAGCTCCGTGCCCTCAATCTCGAACTCCTCATCGACCGTGAAGACCGGATCAACGATGCCCAGCATCGCCTCTCCCTTCACCAGCCGAAGGTAGATGTCTCGGTCGGTGGCCGTATTGAGATACTCAACCTCACCGATGCCGACATCGCTGAAAAAGCCAAGCTCGTCGGCCAGATAAACCGGAAAGTGAAGCGCCAACCTCTCAGACTGAACAACTCGAAGGCTTTGCATAGGGACACCTTATATGCCGACTCGCGGTCGGCGATTATGCCTGGATCAAACGGATGTTCAATTCAGGTTGTCTTTCCCAATCGATGGATGCTCAGTCGAGTAGGAGAACCGCGATGATTGCGATGAAAACCAGCCGCATAAATTGGCGACCATCGGACGAACGCTGCCCGAGAATTCACACCCCATCCCCCTTGCCCTTGTCGACCGATCGGCGGAAGCTGATCAACGCTAGCGACTCGAGTCGGCCCAAGAGGGGGACACTGCCCCATGTCCATCACCCTTCGCCCAGCAGTACCGGATGATGCAAAGGCGTGCGGCACGATTTGCTACGAGGCCTTTTCCGGTGTGGCTAAGGTTTGTCACTTCCCGTCCGAATTCGCCTCGGCTGACCAGGCCATAGCACTTATCACCTGGATGATCGGGCATGCCGGCTTTTACGGTGTCGTAGCAGAGCGGGACCGGCGCATCGTCGGTTCGAACTTCCTCGACCTGCGCGGCGATATTGCCGGCGTTGGGCCCGTAACGGTCGACCAGTCAGCCCAAAATGGCGGCATCGGTCGTCGGCTGATGGAGGACGTGCTGCGCCGGGCAGAACAGGTCCAGGCGCCCAGTATCCGGCTGGTCCAGGCGGCGGCGCAAGGCCGTTCGTTGGCGCTTTATACCGAGCTTGGATTTGATGTGCGCGAGCCGCTCGCCTGCATGAACGGCAAGCCACCGAAGACAACGGTGCCCGGTCACGATGTCCGGCCGGCTCGGCCGGTGGATCTGGCGGCCTGTTCGCTGCTGACCCAGAAGGCGCTGGGCCACGACCGAAAGGGCGAATTGCGCGACGCGATCAGTGCCGGTTCGGTTCGGATCGTCGAACGCGAGGGTCATGTCACTGGCTATTCGACCGGCATCAACTACACCGGTCACACGGTGGCGGCGTCCAACAGCGACATGAAGGCACTGATCGGCGCTGCGGTGGAGTTCGGCCGGCCGGGCTTTCTGTTGCCGATGCGCAACGCCGACCTGTTCCGCTGGTGTCTCGAACACGGACTGAAGATCAGCCACCCTTTGACCTTGATGAGCAAGGGCGACTATGCCGACCCCACCGGCGCCTTCCTGCCCTCGATTATGTACTAGGGCCGCCGGATTTGTTCCCAAGCGGCCAGGAGGCCCATGCCGCACCTGCGACCTGCAGTGCGGCGCGTCCTGATCTGGCTAACCGCAGGTAATACGAGCAGCATAGAGACGCCCAAAGCGGACCCAGACGTAGCCCTCGTCGTTGCTGCGACGACGACATTGCGCCAGCGTACGAGAGGACATGCGAAGGCTCCGCTATCGGTCTTGAGGTTAGAGCCGCGTATGCCAATCGTGGATGGCTTCACCAATTTGGTCAGGAGAATCTTTCTGGACAAAGTGTGTTCCGGCGACCGTAACCTCGGACAAATTCGGCCAACTGCGCACGAAGTCGCGGACCGGCCCTTGAATCATCGCTCCGGGCTCGGCGTTGACAAACAGCTTGGGAATATCGTTTTCGGCCATCCATGCCCCATGCGAGGACACGATCGAAACAACATCCGCCGGTTCGCCCTCGATCGGAAGTTGCCGCGGCCAGGTGAGTGTGGGACGGCGGTCTTCACCGGCGTTGAGAAAGGGCCGACGGTACTCCGCCATTTCCGCGTCGGACAGCGCACGGATGATCGTGCCGGGTAGGACTTTTTCTATGAAGAAATTGTTGCCCAACACCATTTCATCGCCAGCGGGCGATCGAAAACCCTGGAATACCTCGCGAGAGCCTTCCGGAAACGCGTCTCATGTGGGGACTGGCGCAACAATCGATTCCATGAAGGCGATGCCCTTGACGACGTCGCGGTTCTGTTCGGCCCAGTGAAAGCCAAGCGCGGATCCCCAATCATGGATCACAAGAGTCACATTTCGATTGACGCCGAGCTCCCCTAGCAGCGCGAACAAGGACTTTCGATGTTCGGCAAAGGTGTATGAATCCGGGCCGCTGTTGTCGAGCTCGTCACTGTCGCCCATGCCGATGAGATCCGGCGCGATCAGGCGGCCCTTGCCTGAGAGAGACGGCATGATATTGCGCCAGAGATTAGGACGACGTCGGGTTCCCGTGGAGGAACAGGATCGGGTCGCCTTCACCCTCCTCAATACAGGCCATTCGTTTACCCAAGACGGGGGCAAATCTCTTCTTGTCGCGGAAACTCGCGGTCATGATCTTTTCCCTAATCGTTGTGCGTACGGCTTGGGTAGTTTATATTGGAACGATCGTTCCAGACTAGGGAGAAGTAATGCCAAAGACAAAATCGGCATCCAGAGAGGCCCTCGTCGACAACGCCATGCGAACCTTCTGGAAGAACGGCTATCACGTTGTTTCCATGGGTGATCTCGTGCGCGAAACCGGTGTGAGCCGAGGCGGCATTTACACTGATTTTCCCGGTAAGCAGGAGCTGTTTCATGCCTGCCTGGATCGGTATCAGGAAACCGTTATCACTTCGCTCTTTGCGCCGGTGGAGACCGGGGAAGAGGGAATCGAGGGCATCCGAAAGTACCTGGACGAATTGTTGTCACACTTCCGGGCAGATGCGGGTTTCGGTATCGGTTGTCTGGTCGGTAACACAACAGGGCAGATAGACCCTTCCGAAGTAGGCACGCTTAGGAAGTTGCAGGAGCACTTTGCTAGGCTGAAGAAAGGGTTTGTTCGAGCCTTGTCGCAAGAAAGCGATCGCGGTGGCAGGTTGACCAAGGCTGAGATCGATGAGTTAGCAAGTTTTGCCATGATCTCTGTGCAGGGGATGTGGTCCTATTCCCGCTCAACTACAGACGCAGACGTCCTGCAGAAATTCTCCAATGATTTGATCACCTATCTGGAGGAACGATGCCGACCTTCGCGACAGCCAAGCTGAAATTAGACGTTCTGCTTTGACCATTCTTGATCGGCGATTGGCTACGACAATAACAGCACTGCTCTAATTTATATTTTTTAATGCAATATACAACTTACGACGCCAAAAGAGAAATGTTAGATCTGGCGAAGTAGCAAAATTGTTGAAGCTAAATTCAACTTCCGCAGTCTCAGCCGGTGTGGCGTTCTCCGTTGCGGACGATGACTAGCAGGCCGCAAGCGCAGGGGCCGCAAGAGATGCAACCATTGTCGTCAGCAGACATTGACCGAGCGCGCGAATATTAGAACCCCAGTTTCGGAAAGAGCTGTGCAACAGATTTTTATTACGCACTGAAGCGTGCAAATCAATGGCGCGCTTTCTTAATGAGTTGCCCGCTTGCCGCCCCAATCGCTCATTGCGTTCAAAATCGGGATGAGCGATTTGCCGTCCTTCGATAAGCTGTATTCCACGCGAACGGGGACCTCGGCATAGATTTCGCGAAGAATTAGGCGATCAGCCTCTAATTCTCGCAGCGATCGTGTGAGCATCCGGTCTGACGCTTGTGGGACCAGACGTTGCAACTCTGAAAAGCGTTTGGGGCCGCCGAGCATGTGAAACAGTAAGATGGGCTTCCACTTCCCGCCGATGACAGCGACCGTTGCCTCGACCGCACACTCAGTTTCTTCCGTCGGAATCCGACTTCGTCCCATAGTTCACTTACACCCTTGTTAGCAGCTTTCATACTCGCACGTAGAAAGCCCATTCGACGTCTTCTATATGGCCGTCAGACCCAAGCACAAAGGATTTGACATGACAAATTCCAAGACCGTCGCCGTATTTGGAGCGACGGGCGCGCAGGGCTCCCCAGTTGTCGAGGCAGCCCTCGCGGCTGGCAACAAAGTGCGAGCCGTCGCGCGCAATGCGGCCAAGATCGGCGAGATGCATACCGGGGTGGAGGCGTTTGCTGCCGACCTCAACGACAAAGATGCGATTGCAGAAGCGCTGAATGGTGTTGACGCAGCCTTTCTCCACCTGCCTATGCCGACGGGCCCGGACGACATCCAAAACTGGATGGGCGCGTTCTTGGCCGCAGCGCATGAAGTTGCACTACCTCTATTGGTCTACACGACCGCAGGGCCGGCCGGCGAACGCTTCCCTTCTTCCATGGTCGTTGATGGCGGCACGCAAGGCGTGAATGCCCTCTTAAACTGCGGTATCCCGACCATCGTGCTGCAACCCGCTGTTTATCTGGAATACCTGTTGCCGCCGATCTTTGCTCCTGAGTTACGCAGCGAAGGCAAGCTGGACTATCCCCCTGTAAAGCCGAGCCTCAAGGTTCAATGGACCTCACACCGCGATCAGGGCCGCATCGCGGCCGCCGCTCTAGGGCGCCCGGATTTGGCGGGGCAAGCCTTTGAGATCGGATCACCCGATGCTCTGACCGGTCCGAACCTGGCGCAGTATGTTAGCCGGTGGCTCGGACGTGATGTCGCATTTGACCCGACGACGCCCGAAGCGTTCGGCCAACGCGTTGGCGATGCCTTGGGCAATCCGGGCATTGCGTTGGCATTGGCCGATCTTTACGGCTCGATCTCTCAACTCGATGGGGATGCGATGTCAGTCGATACAGCAAAGATCGAAGAGGTATTCGGCATTCAACTCACCAACGTCGCCGATCACTTGGCCGGTTGGGCGCGCACTTAGAACGTTCGTCCCTGCAACAGAGACCTGGGTTATGGATACGACTGCCGGTATCGTACTGGAAAGATGATCTCGGGCGGCTAACATGTACCTCTGTTCGATATGCCTGAGAGGACTAGATGACAACCGGCGTGCTCCCCATTCGCCTGTCGAAAATTGTCATGACCGGAGGGCTCGCCTTGTTCACCTTCCTTGTCGTGCTGGGCAATGTTACCGACCCGATGAGCAACTACCAGTTCGTTCAACACGTGCTGTCGATGGACACGGTCTTCCCCGATTCCACGCTAACCTGGCGGGCATTGACCAGCCCCTCCATGCACATGTTGGCCTTCGTGATCATTATCTTTGGCGAAGCGCTAACCTGCCTTTCCTTCGCGATATCGACCTGGGCGATGAGTCGAGCCATAAGGGCCTCCAATGCGGAGTTTAAGCGGGCGAAATCGTGGACAGCGATCGGCGTACTGTTCGGCTTCGTCACTTGGTTCGTCGCCTTCATGGGCATCGGCGGTGAATGGTTCGCGATGTGGCAATCGGCGACCTGGAACGGTCAACAGTCTGCCTCTTACTTTTACGTCGCCGTTCTGGGCGTTGGCATCTATGTCTTTCAAGACACGGACGGTGACCGGCTGTGACGTGCATTGCGCCTCGTTGTTTTCAGTCACCTGGATGGGACTGAGGCACCGGAACCTCTGGCGCCTGTTCGACCCTGGTCATCGTGGTGGCAAAGGCCCCGGCGCCACCGTCAACCGTGTGGCCCAACTGAAACATCCGCGCCGTGCTGTCGCTTGTGATGCGGAAAAAGCCCTCACCCCTGACCCCGGGGAAATGATCGACGCCGACATCCTCGGCCTCGACATAGACGAAGCTGTTATCACGGCTGGCCACCATTACGCCGTGCTCGACCACACTGAGATTGGCCGCCTCGTTCCACCAATGGATTTTGATGACAAAGACGCCGTCACTGTAGCCCAGGATCTCCAGATAGTTGCCGTCGCTGATGCCCTGGATAATCTCGCCATTGCCGTCGACATCGGTCCAGCCGAAGGAGCCGTCGCTGGCCCAAATCGTTCCCGGCAGATCTTCGTGCGCAATGAAGGGTTCTGCCGCAACATTTGCCAACGGCAAGGCAACCGCAAGTGTCGCCAAGGCAACTCGGTTCATCACTGGCTTCATAATGCAATCTCCTTCTGCCTGACCAGGTTTACGAAGAGAGTGAGAGTTTGCCCTACTCCAAGATTGAGTCCGCAAGCGCGACGAGATCCGTGGAGTCGAAACTGATCTTCGGAACGCGCGAACCGGCGTGGACAAGGCAGTCTTCAAACTTCCCCAACACTTCATCGTCGCTCAATGGTCGCGTTGGCATGCCCCTAGCACTACCGCAAAAGCCCTCAATCTCCTGGCCATCAGCAAGTGTGACGACGATCCGCGCACTCTCGGGGTATTTTGCGCGCATAACATCGGTCGACAAATCCGGGGCTACCCGTGTTTCAACCCGTTCCATCAGGGCGCGCTTGGATTGATCTCCAATAGCATTCTCCGTTAGGTCCTCTAGCCGAACCCGGCCGTTGAGTGCAGCGCAGGCGATAGCGTAGGGCAAGCTGAACTGTGCCTGGCGCGGTGTATGGGGGATGCGATAGACCAAACTATCGGCGACGAGTTGCGGCACCTCCGCCTCAATGGTCTGGATTGAGGCGGCGCCTCTCGGGATCTTCCTCATCAGCAATGCCATCTGCTCGATCGCAGCATGGGCGGCGGAACATACCGGGCTTGTTTTTATCAGGAGGCCGGGATCGACCAGCCGCCAACGTCGACCAAGAGTAGCGAGCCGCTCAAGGTCCGCCGTGCCGTCGTTCATCAAATGCACAAAGCCGGAGGCATCTTCGAATGCCTCGGCCGGCCCAGTAAGCCCGACCGACGCCGCCCGTGCGAAGGTGATAGCCCTGCGACAGGTTTCGCCGACCAGCAGCGGTTTGCCGTCTGTGCCGAAGGCAGCCTTGCCCACCCCGCACGCAACCGCTGCCATACCGATTGCAGAGGTGGTTTCCGTCGGGCTACAACCCAAAAGCCGCGCCGCCGCCACTGTCGCACCGATGAGCCCGAATGTCGCCGTGCTCCACCAGCCGCGAAAGTAATGCTGATGGGTACTGATTTCGGCGAGAGTGTAGGCAATCTCGGACCCGGCGATGAACGCCTCGAGCAGATCCCGCTCGCTCAGCCGTTTTTCCTGGACCAAAGAGAGCGCGACCGGCAGGACGACGCAAGACCCGTGCATAATCCCGGTGTAGCTGGTGTCGTCAAAATCCAAGACATGTGCGGCCATGCCGTTGAGAAGAGCCGCGTCTTCAGCCCGAAGCAGCCGACCACCGACAGCTCGACAAGCGCCGCTGCCTGCAGGAAGTGTTTTGGCAAGCTTCCGAACCCCATCATCCTTCCCGCCCGCGACCAAAACGCCGAGCGTATCAACGATTGCTCGGCGCGCGACGTGGATTACGGGATCAGGAACCGCATCGAGGTCGACACCGTGCGCCCAGGCAGCAAATCGTTCGGCAATTGTCCCGTGGCTCACGGGGCCTCGACCCGATAGCCCATGGGCTCGGCATGCAAACAAGTCCAGTCCCAAACGCTAACCGCCCAGGTAACCGGGACCAGTAATTCGAATTGATCTTCCGCAAGACGATGGATCATGACGGCTACGTGATGAATGCCAGTCTGCGCAAAACTATCCGCTGGAAATGACGACAGCGACAGATCTATCGACATAAGCTTAGCCAGCAATTCTGAGCTTCCGACGCCAGATATGCCGATCACGACGCGGGAATGCGACAAATCCAGCGATGTCAGGCGTCCGGCCGGCGCCTTCGTTATCGCCGTCGTAAGAAACTCAGTGTCGCAGTCCCTCAACCACATCTTGTCGGGCGCGATGCGATAACACTGCACTGCTGACGAACTGCGTACCGCTCGATAGTCGCCCAGGCCTGATAGGCCCAACTCATCCAATGTACTCTCGGCGGCCTGTGCAAAGTCGCCCCAACCCGCGATTTGCCACAGCGATGTCAGTGTTTGCTGCGAGAGGATCAGTTTGGCGCCGGACGGATCGATAGCGCCGTATTCGCCCGGCCTCGCCACTTCCTGCAAAGGCGACCGCACTTCAGCCATTTTGGCGCTCGCCATCTGGGTCGAAGAAATGATGCGAGGTGACGGTGGCCGTTAACACTCTGTCCCCGAAGAAGTTCGCCACCCGCACGGTTTCGCCCATTCGGTTCGGGCCGTTTTTCAGCAGGCCGAGGGCGACGTTCTTGCCTAGTGCGGGAGAGTAGGTCGTCGACGAGACCCAGCCCTCGCCATGGCCTTCCATTGGACCCTGCTCGGCAAACAAGAGCGACCCTGGCGTCGCCCCTGTTTCACCGTCAATTTCCAGCCCGACGAGTGTAGGGCGCTGCTCATCGACCAGCGCTGGACATTGGCGCAGGACGGAACCGACAAACGGCTTCTTCTTGGACGGCAATCCGCCGAGTTGGAGATCGCCAAGGCAAGTGCGACCGTCCAATTCGGGCCCTGCTACATGACCCTTCTCGATCCGCAGTGCGCCCATAGCCTCAGTGCCGTAGGGGCGCAAATCAAACTCCTCGCCGGCTGCGATGAGCGCTTGCCAAACATCGAGACCGCGGAGCGCAGGGACATAGACCTCATAGGCGAGCTCACCCGAATAGCTCATCCGATGCACACGCACTGTTGCGCCCTCAACGGACCCATGGGCGAAATAGTTGTTTGGAAGGGCCTCGCGACTGAGATCAGTTCCCTCGACGACTGCTGCCAGCAGATCCCGTGATTTTGGGCCTGCGACAGCGAACGCCGCCCACTGGTCGGTAATGCTGGTGACGTGAGCCTCCAAATCTGTCCATTCGGTCTGCAGGAGCTTTTCCGCCACGGAGAGGACTCCGGCGGCATTGGCAGTCGTGGTTGACATGAAATAGTCGTACTCGCCTAGACGCGCTGTGGCGCCATCATCGAAGACAATGCCGTCGTCGCGTAGCATCACTCCGTACCGAAGCCGTCCAACCGCCAACGTCTTCCAACCGTTAATGTAAACCCGGTTCAAAAACTCCGCAGCATCCGGCCCCTGCACCGCGATCTTACCCAGGGTCGAAACATCGATGATGCCGACATGCTGGCGCACATGACCGGCCTCGCGGATATAGGCCGCGCGCAGGTCTTCGCCCATCTGCGGGTAGTACCAAGGGCGCATCCAAGCACCGGCCTCGGTCATCACGGCACCATTGTCGCGATGCCACTGATCGACCGCCGTCAGGCGCGTCGGCTGAAAATGAGGGCCCGTCTCGGCCCCGGCAAGTGCGCCGATGTTGACCGGTGTATAGGGAGGTCGGAACGTGGTCGTGCCAATCTCACCTATTGCGACATCTCGCAACGCCGCAAGCTGGGCCAGCGTATTGACCCCAGATGTCTTGCCCTGATCGGTGGCCATGCCTGCGGTGGTGTAACGCTTGGCATGCTCCGCCGCCTCATAGCCCTCCCTATAGGCAAGATCCAAATCCGCCGTCGTAACGTCGTGCTGGAGGTCGACGAAGGCCTTGCCCTTGGGCTTGCCATTCGCGTCGACGATGAACCGGACCGGGGCGATCTCTCGCGTCCAATCATCGCCGACCGATACAGATGGCGCCGTTAGAATTGACCCAGCGTCTCTTGTCGCCCCTGTCTGGTCGGCAGCATGTACACCGGCAGAGAACCCCTGCCCGACGGCTTCTTCCAGCCCAGACGCGGCCATAACACCTCCGGCACAAATCATCGGAGGCGCGGCGTCTGCGATAGGCACAAAGCAGTGCTTTTCGGAATCGAAGACTGGCTTCTGCTGGCGCTGGCTCCATAGGTGAAGCGCGGGCTGCCAACCGCCGGAAACTGCAATCACATCGCAGGGTACGGACGTTGCAGGGCCAGCCATCAGCCCTGCCCCATCTACCGCAGCGATCTGGGCGGACTGAACGCGGCCGCGACCCTTTGCTTGCACCACGCTGTGTCCGAGCCTGACCTCAACGCCACCATTTCTCGTATTCTCAAGGAGGCTTTCCGGTAGTCCAGTCCGCGCGTCTGCAAGGACCACATCAGCGCCGGCATTCGCTAGATCCAATGCCGGCGCATAGGCACTGTCATTGTTCGTCGCCACGACGATGCGACTGCCTGGGAGCACTGAGTAGCGATTGAGGTAGGTGCGCACCGCCCCTGCGAGCATCACACCCGGTTTGTCGTTACCGCCAAACACCAAAGGTTGCTCGATCGCCCCACTGGCGAGCACGGCTTGCTTGGCTCGAACAGTGGCAAATCGCTGACGAGGCTGGTCTTCCGGCGGCCTAACGTCATGGTCCCACAATCGTTCGACCAGACCGTAGGTGCCATGATCGTAAGCGCCGAAGACCGTGGATCGTCTCATGACCCGCACGTTGTGCTGTGCGTCGATGTCAGGGGCGATGGTATTCAGCCACGCATCGGTGGCAGAGCCCACTGGTTCGCTAAGCAGCGATCCGCCCAGCTCGGCATCTTGCTCGACTAGCAGGACGTCGGCCCCCGCCCTGCCAGCAGCCAAGGCAGCCGACAGTCCGGCCGGACCTCCACCAATAACCAGGACATCGCAATGGAGATTGGCCTGCTCATACCGGTCGGGGTCGTCGAGCGTGACGGCGCGACCCATGCCCGCGGCCCGGCGAATGAAACGCTCGCAAAACATCCAGAATCCGGTGCCGCGAATTGGGCCGATGAAAGTCTTGTAGTAGAAGCCGGCACCAATGAAAGGCGCCAAAAACCGGTTCGCCCCTTGCAGATCCCAGCGGACATTAGGCCAGGCGTTCTGGCCGGTCGCGATCAGACCGTCGAATGCCTCGACCATTGTCGCCCGCGCGTTCGGCTCCTGACGGCCATCGTCCCGCAAATGAACAAGCGCATTCGGTTCTTCGACGCCGGCCGAGTAAACGCCCCTCGGGCGATGATACTTGAAGCTGCGTGCGACGATCGTCTCTCCGCTCGCCAAGAGCGCAGACGCCAGCATATCGCCAGCAAATCCTTCGACCCGCCTGCCGTCGAATGTCATCGACAAGGGCCTGGAGCGGTCGATCCGGCCGCCGGTTTCGAGCCGCCTACCAGTCAACGCGCGACCTCCCGCGCCAGGCGGCACGATGCGATCTCATGGCTGACGGTATCCCGTTCGACCACGAGCCATTGCCGGCAGCCTTGGACATGATGCCAATATTCCAGATGCGGTCCTCGCGGATTGTCGCGATAGAATACGTAATCGATCCAGATCTGAGGATCGGTCTCGTCCATTTTCGGGCGCTTAACCGACGCATCGCCACCATAGCTGAACTCGGTCTCGTCACGCGGTCCGCAGATCGGGCAATTCAACCTAAGCATCGCCGGCCCTTAATGCGCCCAAGGAACAGGGCCGACGCCCTTTTCATCGATCATCCGGCCTTCAGCGAAACGACTGAGCGTGAAGGCCGCATTGTCCTCATGCGGCTCGTCCCGCGCGATGGTCCAGGCAAAGCACCAGCCGCTGGCCGGTGTCGCCTTAAAGCCGCCATAGCACCAGCCGCCATTGAGATAGAGCCCCTCGATCGGCATCTTGGCAATGATCGGCGAGCCATCCATGGTCATGTCCATGGCCCCGGCCCAGTGGCGCAGGATCTTCAGCCTAGACAGAGACGGGATCAGCGCCTTGGCGCTCGCCGCCGTGTGCTGGACGATCGGCAGCCCGCCGCGCTGAGCGTAGGAATTGTAGCCATCGAGATCGCCGCCGAAGACCAGCCCGCCCTTGTCCGACTGGCTGATGTAGAAATGCGCGCCGCCAAAGGCGATAACCGTATTGATCAGCGGTTTCAGCGGTTCTGAGACAAAGGCCTGCAGCAGGTGTGTTTCGATGGGCAGGCGCAGCCCCGCCTTGGCCGCCAAATCGCCCGTATGGCCGGCGACAGCCATACCGACCTTGCCAGCGCGTATCGCGCCCTTGGTTGTCTTGACGCCAACAATCTTGTCGCCCTCTTGCAAAAATCCGACGACCTCGCATTGCTGAATGATGTCGACACCCAGACGATCGGCGCCGCGCGCGAAACCCCAGGCCACCGCATCATGCCGCGCTGTCCCGGCACGGCCTTGATAGAGCGCGCCATGCACGGGAAACCGTGCGTTGGGGGAAGTGTCGACATAAGGCAACCGGCGCGCGACCTCGTCCCTGTCCAGCAGTTCAGCGTCGATCCCGTTGGCGCGCATGACGTTACCGCGCCGCCTCGCGGCATCCATCTGTGCGGTGGAATGGCAAAGGTTGAACTGCCCGCGCTGGGAAAACATGACGTTGAAGTTCAGGTCGCGGCTCAGATTCTCCCAGAGTTTGACCGAGCGTTCGTAAAAGCGCGTGTTGCCCTCGATCATGTAGTTTGAGCGGACGATTGTCGTGTTCCGGCCCGTATTGCCGCCGCCGAGCCAACCCTTCTCGACAACCGCGACATTTCGGACGCCATGCTCCTTGGCGAGGTAATAGGCGGCCGCAAGGCCATGACCGCCGCCACCAACAATGATCACATCGTAGGATGGTTTCGGCTCAGGATGGCGCCATGCACGGCGCCATCCCTTGTTCCCGCGCAAACCTTGCGTGAGAACCGACCAGGCCGAATATCGGCTCACCTGATCTGTCCAGTCATTCGCAAAGCACACCGCAGCATTTGTGAACACATCGTCTGGCTAGAATCGCTGCGCCCGTCAGCAAAGCACCCCTCACCTAGCCGGCGTCTCGATGGGCGATCCAATCATGGTCGGGATGGTTTTGAAAGCGCCATTTGCGCAAGGGACCGGCCATCACATTGAGATAGTACATCTCATAGCCGTAGGGCGCGCCGCATGGATGATGGCCTTTCGGCACCAGCACCACGTCACCGCTCGACACGGCGATCGACTCGTCCAGCGACCCATCCTCGGTGAAGACACGCTGGAACCCAAATCCCTGAGCCGGATTGAGCCGGTGGTAGTAGGTCTCTTCCAGATAGGTCATGTCCGGGAAGTTATCTTCATCATGCCGGTGTGGCGGATAGGACGACCAGTTGCCCTGCGGCGTAAACACCTCGGTCACGAGCAAACTGTCTGCGATGTCTTTGTCTTCCATCGCAATCGGGTGGATGTAGCGAGTATTTGCGCCCTTCCCGCGCTCCTCAAAGCCAATATCGTCAATGACCCGGACAGGGTGGTTGCCCTTGCCCGGCGCTGTGCAGACCGCGAGCGTGCAATCGGTGGTCGCGGTTGCCGACCATTCGGAGCCATTGGGCACATAGACGCAATGGGGCTTCTTGCGCTCAAACACATTCATACGGTCACCAAGCTCGCCGAAGTCTTGGCCGGCAGCTGAGATTGTCGCCCGCCCCTCGACAAGCACGAGAATGGCCTCGCGATCACCTGTCTGCTCGCTCGCTCTCTCGCCGGCGGTAAGATGGTAGAGACCAAAGCCGACATAGCCCCAGCCGGCTCCTTCCGGCGTGATGTCGTGCACCTTGCCATGCGTGCCGGAAGGCTTGACCAGAAGATCGCTCATCGGATTTCTCGCTTTCGGTAATCATTCGCCCACTTGCCAGCCAATGGGCGCCCATGTTCGATAGGTGGCTCGGAATAGTCGCGTCGGCTGGCGAATTCAAGGCCCCAACCCCGCCGCCGCGATAGCGCTATCGCATTCAAAGGAGACCATCACGTGGAACAGTTGGACAACAAGGTCGCCGTCGTCACCGGCGGCACCCAGGGGTTGGGCGCGGCGATCGTGACATTGATGGCCGAGCGTGGTGCCGCCGGCATCGTTACCTGTGGGCGAAATGCGGATAAAGGCGGGGCATTGGCATCGACTATTCGCAGTGAAACCGGCAGTGATGTGCGTTTCGTCCAGGCTGACCTGGCGTCGGTTGACGATTGCCACGCCGTTATCGCCGCCGCTGACGACGCCTTCGGCAAAGTCGACATCTTGGTCAATGCCGCCGGCAAGACTGATCGGGGGACGATCCTCGACACCTCGCCCGAACTGTTCGACGCGATGTTTGCCATCAATACGCGCGCGCCTTTCTTTTTGATCCAGGACGCAGCCAAGATCATGCGGAGAGAGGGAAATGGCGGCGCCATCGTCAATATCGGCTCGATGTCGGCGATGGGCGGCCAGCCCTTCATCGCCGCCTACTGCGCATCCAAAGGCGCCCTGGCGACCATGACCCGGAATACCGCCTACTCGCTTATGCGCGACCGCATTCGGGTGAACGGCCTCAATATCGGCTGGATGGCCACGGAGGGAGAAGATCGAATCCAGCGCGAGTATCACGGCGCCGCCGACGATTGGCTGGAAAAGGCGGCGGCCGAGCAACCCTTCGGCAGGATCATTGACCCAATGGACGTGGCCCGCGCCGTTGCGTTTCTCGTGACCGGCGAGTCCGGCTTCATGACCGGCTCAGTGGTCAATTACGACCAGACGATCTGGGGCGCCTATGACGACGCGCAGACCCCGGCAACACCCCTCTAGCGCTTAGTCGTTCATATAATCGCTGAACGCATCCCCGTAGTCGGGATGCCAGCGGGACAGGGGCGCCCGGTTCTCGGTAATGTCCTGGGCGGCCCAAATGATGCGCTTGTTGTCGACGTCGCGGGTGACCTCATTGTCCTCGCAAAGGATGTAGAAATCGCCACGCCCGAGGCCGGCAACGAGTTCGTCGACCACCTGCTCTGGATTCCAGGCACCGGCCGGCTTTTCCGAAACATGAACGCGGGTGAAGCCGGTGAACGTGAAGCCGGGTATCAGCAGTGCGGCGCCGACCTGACAGCCCTCGATCGAGCGCAGCTCATGGGCAAGCTGTTCGGTGAACACCTTCACCCCGGCCTTGGAGACGTTGTAGGCCGCATTGCCCGGCGGGCAGGTGATGCCCTGCTTTGAGCCGGTGTTGATAATCACGGCTGGCTTGCCCGCCTCGATCATTCCGGGCGCGAAGACCTGGCTGCCATGGACAACGCCCCATAGATTGACCGACAAAACCCGTTGCCAGACCTCTTCGTCGCCCAGCGCGCGACCGCGCGGCTCGGCACCGGCATTGTTCATCAGGACCGAGACACTGCCGAACCGATCGATCACCGAATCTTGGAGCGCGGCGAGTTGGTTGCGGTCCGATACATCGACCGTTCGGTGCATCACATCGGCGTCACCATTGGCCGCCCCTTTGGCAACTTGGGCCGCAGATTTTTCGAGCTCATCGCCGTTGATATCGGCCATGCAGACCTTTAGGCCCAAGCTGGCGAACCGCTCGGCCGCCGCCAGTCCAATGCCGCTTGCGGCTCCAGTAATCACGGCCGTGCCGCCGGCCTGCAATGCTGGGTGGGTGGTCATGTAACGGGTACTCTCCTGATTTTAGGTGCTCATTAACCCATCGACGATACAGCGCAGCGCCAACATGCCCGGATCGTCAAGTCCGACGCTTTTGTCGCCGAATATCCGGGCCCTTCCGACTTGCGCCGGTTGATCCCGGTAGGTGTCCATCGTTTGATCAATCGCCGTGCTAACGGCAGCAAGCAATTCGGGGCCGTCGCTCTGGCCTTCAGCGGCCTTTGCGGCCGCATCCAGCGGATCGAGCACGGTGTTTTGCCCAAGCTCGGACTTGCCGCGAGCGGCCATCGCTGTCACGGCCCCACCCAGCAAATCAGCGACGTCGGACCACGGCAATTCCGTCTTGCCCCGAGATGCCTTGGCGGCACTCATCAGGCCGGTCGCCAGCAACGTGCCATAGCTTGAGCCTGAGATCCGTGTAAATGCCTGCGCGCAGGCGAACAAGGCCATGCCGACATCGTCCGGCAAGTCGTCGGCGCCCTTCATGACCTCGCGCATGCCACGCGTCATCGTCACACCGAGATCGCCGTCGCCGAGCGCACCGTCAGCGCTGTTTAGCTCGCCGGCAGATGCCTCCATCTGCTTGGCGATCAGCGCCAACCCGTGGCGCAATGTCGGGGTGTCGAGCGCCATTTACACTGACCAAAAGGCGCAGTGCGCAGGCGCCTTAAGGTAACCTTCGAACTCGTCGTCCAGTTTGCACAGCGTAATCGAGATGCCTGTCATTTCCATAGATGTGGCATAGCGTCCGACCAGCGGCATGACGATTTCCGCGCCGGCGGCTTCGATGCGCTGCTTGACGATCCGGTAGAGGATGTAGAGTTCCTCCGGTGGGGTAGCGCCCAGTGAATTGACTAATGGCGAGACGCGGTCGCCGGCGCTAAGCGGCTGGTCGGCCAAGAGCGTGTCCATGATTTCTCCGGCGATCTCGTCGGCCGAGCGCAGCTTGCCGCGCCACACGCCGGGCTCACCATGGATGCCCATGCCCATTTCCATCTCGTCTTCGCCGAGCTCAAAGGTAGGTTTGCCGGCCTGGGGCACCGTGCATGGCGTCAGCGCCGCCCCCATCGATACGCAATGATCGGCCGCCTTCTGCGAGATCCTAGTGACTTCAGTCAGATCTTTTCCAGCATCGGCGGCAGCACCGGCGATCTTGAAGGCATAAACCATACCAGCAACGCCGCGCCGTTTTTCACGCTCGTCACGGCTGGAGGAGGCCACATCGTCGGCCAGCAGGACGGTCGTCGTGGTGACATCCTCCATCTCCAGCATGTCGCCAGCCATGTCGAAATTCATGATGTCGCCACCATAATTGCCGTAGAGCCGCAGCACGCCGGCGCCGCCATTGGCCGCCCGGATTGCCTCGGCCATCTGGTCTACGGATGGCGATGCAAAGACGTCGCCAATGGCGCATGCATCCAGAAGCCCCTTGCCGACATATCCCGTGAAGATCGGCAAATGGCCGGAGCCGCCACCCGAGACGATGCCGACCTTGCCTGAAACCGGGCCATCGGCCCGAGCGATCACGCGGCCGTCGTCACCCACCTGGCGGTAGTTTTCCGGATGAGCCGCGCAAAGCCCCTCCAGCATATCGTCCACATAGCGATAGGGGTCGTTGAGAATCTTTTTCACCGGTCTGTCTCCCAGGCCATCCGTGGGCCGAACAATAGCGGGCCGCCAGCCGGTCGCAAGACCAGCCAGCGGCCCAAACAGAACTCAGGGATTTTAGATGCGGTAGCCGAGCGCCCGCGCCCCGAGTAGGAAGTTATTGTACTGGGTGCGCTGATTGTCGATGCCCAGCCGCTGCACGATCTGCGTCCATTCTTCGGCCGCTTCGTCCAGTGCCTGCTGCGACGTCAACTCACCGACCACCGCCCGCGAGATGTTGCGGCCAAGCGCGTCGGCGAGTTCCGGCGTACCTTCCCAATAGAATTGAGGATAGCCGACCTCGACATTGGCGAGACCGCCATTCAGGTGATCGCGGGCGCGCCCGAAGGTTTCGAAGATGCCGGCATTGGTCGGCCATAGATCATTGTCCGTGCCGCGCTGTGGGTTCGGCATCGTGTAGAGCTCTGCCGCCGCGTCGGTGTAGTGCGAGGCGCCGAACGGGTCGGACCCGCAATACTCATCCGCCACGATCTGGTCAGAGATTGTCGGGTGCGACATGCGATAGAGGAAGTGGAACGCTGCATCCTTCACATCCTGCGGCGCTGCCGCGGGGATCGCGCCGGTGCGACACCACAGAGAGATGGCCTTGTGGTTGATCGAGCCGTCATCCTGCTCCCAACCCGGCACAATCGCCGCGCCCTGCTGCTCGGCCAATTCGGCACCCTGCTGCTGAACCGTGAACTCAGCCAGATCGATCCACCAGACCGACATGACGTCAGCGCCGGACTGCCAGCGCTGGATGGTCTGTGCGATGTCCATCGACTCCGCGCCTGGCGGGCCGAAGCTGATGATCTCGCGATACATGTCCAGCGCCTCAACCGCCTGCGGCGTGTTGATCTGCGGGGTCATGTTCTCATCGAAATAGTTCACGCCGTTGGAGGCTGCGATGTCCATCCAGAAGCCCCAGCCGAAATTCGGCGGGTTCACGACCATGGACGTGCCGTAGATGCCCTGGTCCGACAGTTCCTCGGTGAAGAACTGGGTCACTTCCAGGAAATGCGGCCAGGTCTGCGGCACTTCAAGCTCGCGCTGGAAGCGCTGTGAGAACCGGCTTTGCAGCTGCGGATCGTCGAAATAGTTGCGGCGATAATGCAGGATGTGAATGTCGCCATCCAGCATCACGCCATACCGCTGGCCATTCCACTTGGTGTAGAACTCGCCATAGGCTGGCATCACCCAGTCCAGATAGTCTTGGGCATCGTCATAGCGGGCGAAATACTCATCCAACGGCTCTAGCTGGCCGGTCTCTGCGAACGCGCCGAAGAACAGCGACGGGAACTGAACCCAGTCAAAGCGCGGCTGGCGCGACAACAGCTGCGGCAGCACGCGGGCGACCGTGTCGCCACCGTCATACATTTCACGGCCGGCAATCGAGACACCGGCATGCTCTTGGAAATGCGGCGATAGCCACAGCGGTGCGTGCAGCCAGTTGGAATCCTGGAAGTAGGTCAGTTCAATATTGTTGAACTTTCCGCCCGGCGGGGTCAGGAAGCTCATGTCCTGAGCTTGCGCACCACGGCCCGCGAACAGGCTCTTGCTGCCGGCCATCGCGCCAGCGCCGATCGCAGCCGAGCGCATGAACTTGCGCCGTGTAAACCCGTTCAAGATGCCCATCTGATCCTCCCTTTTGAATGACCTTCAGTGAAGGCCGTTGGTTATTCCTTCGGCAACCATCATCCACCTAAAACGGTTTAGCGTCGAGTAGCTAAGCGACAAAATCCTCCGTTTCCGGGTGGAAAACCATCACGTCGCGCGAGCGATAGGACAGTTCAATGCTCTCCCCCTCGCTGGCCGTCACCGTCGGCGGCACCATCGCTCGCAACTCTTTGTCTCCGTCGCGCAGGCTCAAGATCGAGTGCTCTCCAAGGTACTCATTGATTTCAATTGCCGCGGTGATCGCACCGTCATCGCCATCTTCGCGAAGCCGCAAATTTTGCGGTCGGATGCCAAGTGTGACCTTTGACAGGTTTTGGGTTCGGATCGCTTCAATTCGCGTGTCGTCGGGTATGAAAACAAGGCTTGAGCCGTCAATCATTAGCTGCAAGGTGTTGTTTTCATCGACAACCGTTGCGTTGAGAAAATTGGTCGGCGGCTCGCCGATAAAACCGGCCACGAACATATTCGCCGGCCGGTCATAGAGCGTATCGCGATCGGCGAACTGCTGCAGTTTGGCATTCGACATGACGGCGACACGGTCGGCCAGCGCCAGCGCCTCCATCTGATCGTGGGTGACATAAACGATGGTACGGCCGAGCTGCTGGTGAATGCGTTTGAGCTCGAACAGCATTTGGAACTTGAGATGCGCATCGAGGTGGCTCATCACCTCGTCCAGAATAAACACTGCCGGGTCGCGGATCAGCGCCCGTCCGAGGGAAACGCGCTGCTGCTGTCCGCCGGAAAGCTGCCTTGGGTATGACTCCAAGATCGACTCAATGCGCAAGAGCCGTGCGACCTCGGCCACCTTCTCGTCTCGCGTCGACTTGTCGACACCCTTCACCTCCAGCGGGAACGCCAGGTTTTGGGCGATCGTGAATGTCGGATAGAGCGCATAGGTCTCAAATGCCATGGCGACGTTGCGTTCTTCTGGCGTCAGCGCGTTTACAGCTTGGCCATCGAACGCGATCTCGCCGCCGGATATTGCCTCCAGTCCCACGATCATCCGTAACGTAGAGGTCTTGCCGCACCCCGACGGCCCCAACAGCGCGACGAACTCGCCGTCCTCGATCGCAAGGTCGAGGTCTTGCACCGCGTGAACCTCCCCATGCCTCGAAGGGTAGATCTTATTGACCTTGTCGAGCGTGACGCGGGCCATGGCTAACTCTGACCCAGCATTAGGTTGCGCCCGCTTTGGCGATCGAAATAGAGGAAATTCTCGGGCTCAAGCGCGATCTTGACGGGCTCTCCAGACGCATAGTGATCTTCCGGAGAGGTGATCACCGTCAGTGGTTGCTCGCCCACCGTTGCAATCAGGACGCCCGTCGCGCCGAGGGCCTCGTGGACGTCGACAGTTCCCTCGACCGTCGGATGGCCGTTGGCGGACGAAGCGCCGTCACGAACAACGGACAGATGCTGCGGACGCATGCCGACCGAGATGCCGCGATCCGAATGATCGCCGAGAACCGACGCCGGTGGCCCACTGATCGGAAATCTGATAGCGCCGTTTTCGACCGAGATGCTGAGCGCCCCGTCGCTACCTTCAACCTCGGCGCTGAACTCGTTGATCGATGGTTGGCCTAAAACGCGGGCCGCGAACAGATCCGCCGGCTTCTCGAAGACCTCGCGCGGGCTGCCGATCTGGACCAGCCCGCCCTCACCCATCACGCCGATCCTATCGCCCAGCGACAGCGCCTCGGCATAATCATGGGTGACATAGAGCGTTGCGACCCGGCGCAGATCTTCGAGGGTGTGGAATTGCCGGCGCAGCTCGTGCCGGATCTTGGCGTCGAGATGGCTGATCGGCTCATCCAACAGAAAGATCTCCGGCTTGGCCACCAAGGTTCTGCCGAGCGCCGTGCGTTGCTTTTGACCGCCAGAGACCTCATGCGGGCGACGGTCGAGCAGATGGTCAATCTTCAACAGCTTGGCGACACTCTCGACCTGTCGCGCAATGTCTTCCTTTGGTTGCCGCCTTGCTCGCAACGGGCTGGCGATGTTTTCGAACACAGTCAGATGCGGATAGAGGGCGTAGCTCTCGAAAGTCATCGCAACGCCGCGCCGATAGGGCTTTACGGCCGTGACATCCTGGCCGCCGATGATGACCCGGCCAGCATCGAGCCGTTCCAGTCCGGCGATGCAGCGCAGCAGCGTCGTCTTGCCGATGCCCGACGGGCCTACGATGACGAAGAACTCCCCCTCCTCGACCGTCAGTGACAAGCGGTCGAGGACAGGAAAGTCCCAGCCCTTGCAGATCTCGTCGAGAACCAGCCCAGCCATCCGCTAGCCCTTCACCACGCCAAGGGACAGGCCGCGGACCATGTAGCGCCGAAGAACGATGAACAGCAGCACCGGCGGCAGCATCGCCACCAGCGAAAAGGCCATCACGAAGTTCCAAAGCGTCTGGCTGCCGGCCACGAAGGTCGGGATGTGAACCGGGAAAGTCTTCACCGTAGTGCCGGTCAACAGATTGGCGAAGAGATATTCGTTCCAGGCAAAGATCCAGCACAGCATGGCGACCGAGATCATACCTGGCACCACCAACGGCAGGGTCACCTTAAAGAAGGCGCGGAACGGTGTGTAACCGTCGAGATAGGCCGCCTCCTCCAGCTCCTTCGGCGCATCGCGGAAGAACACCATCATCAGCCAGGTGGCGAGCGGCAGGTTGAAGACGAGATAGAGCAGGACGAGCGTGATGTAGCTGTCGGTTCCCCAGGGTGTCTCGTCGAAGAGGAAGAAGATCGGGATGAGGATCGCAACTGGGGGGAACATCCGTTGGGATAGGATGAAGAAGGCGAGATTCTCGCCTAACGCCCCGCGCAGATAGCGGGCCAGCGCGTAGCCCGCCAACGTGCCGAGCACCAACGACAAAGCGGTGTTGGCAGAAGCGATTATGATCGAGTCGATCAGCGATTTCAGACTACCCGGGTCGGCAAAGATGCCCGCGAAGTTGTCGAAGCGGAACGTCTCTGGCCAAAAGGTCGGCACCATGCGGTTGATTTCGTCGACCGGCTTCAGCGCGGTGATGATCGCGAAATAGAGCGGGAATAGCGTGAAGACCAGCCAGATCACCAGAAATGCTAATACGATGTAGCGGATGATCCGGTAGTTGCTTTGCCCCGTGGCCATGGCGTTGGTCGTCATCTCACGCTCCCGTCAGTCCACAACGCCGACATTGCGCATGACGCGCTTCAGATACTTCAGGAACAGCGTGATGATGATGGCCGCGCCAGCAAAGATGATGATCGCGTAACCGGCGGCGAGCCCGACCTGGAACTCCCGAATGCCGGTCTGGAAAGCGATATAGACGGGCAATTCGCTCGATTGCGCCGGCCCGCCCGAGGTCATGACATAAACCTTGTCGACGAACTTGTAGGCGTCCATGAAGCGCAAGATGAAGGCAATGGCGATGATCTCGCGCAGCATCGGCAGGGTCAGCCGGCGCAGCACTTGCCAGGACGATGCGCCGTCGACCTTGGCCGCTTCGTATACGGCCGGCGGCAGCGAGACACGGCCGGAAAAGACGATCAGCAAGGGCAGTGCGGTCCATTGCCAGGTATCGGCGATAACCAGGGACCACAAGGACAGATCGACCGAAAACCAGTCTATTCGCTCGGTTCCCTCTAGTATGCCCACGCTCAGCAATATGTGGTTTACGGCCCCGTTAGAGGCCTGAAGTAAGAAGCGCCAAAGAATGCCGGTGATTGAGGGTGGCAGCATCATGGGCAAGACCATGATGATCAGCAGCAATACGCGGACCCAGCCGGTCTTCACCGCCTCGTAGAGAATGAGCGCGAGCGCCGTACCCAGCACTACCTGTAGGCAGGCGCCGAAGGTCAGATAGATCGCAAGATGCCAAAGGCTGTTTTGAAACCGCTCCGACGTCAGGACGGTTTCGAAATTCTGGAAGCCGACGCCCTGCCAGTCCCGCCGGAACAGGCCCATCATGTCGGTGTCGTGGAAGGCGTGGTAAAACATCCAGATCGTCGGATAAATGACGATCAGGACGATGATCAGGATCGGTATCCCGACCATGACCGCCGGAACCCAGGCCGGTACTAGATGAAAACCACGTCGACGCTTGTGCTGGAACCAATCCGGCGGCACCCCGCCGCCACGAGAGTTGGGCAGACTATCCGCCACGGGTCCATACCCCGCAAGCGACCTGCATATGGCACGCTACCGCGCTAACCACCCAGAAAACCTCCCGGTCTTGCGATTGCCTAACGGCGTGGTGCGCCGACTCGGCATGGGAACTGACGTCCATTTATTGTTGTCATGAAGGTTCGTTACCGACCATAGATTGTCAAGCCTTCGCCTGAACGGTTCGCTTCCGTCAGGCATTCCGACAACAAGTGGGACGACCGAACCGCGTCCAACGCATCATGGATATTGAGACACCCCCCGGCTACCAGCCACTCGACGAACATGGCATTCGTGACTTTCTGTTGCCAATCTCCGGAATGCCAGAACGGCTCGGCGGCATCCCAGCGGACTGGGCGATCAGCGAGGTCGGTGACGGCAACCTAAACCTCGTGTTTCTGGTTGACGGACCGGACGGCTCTTGCTGCGTCAAGCAGGCCCTGCCCTATCTACGCCTCGCGGGGCCCGACTGGCCGCTGCCCCTGAACCGTGCGTTTTTTGAGTATGAATGCCTGATCGATCACGGTCGCCATGTCGGCAGGCTGGTCCCAGAGATCTATCATTACGATCCAGTCCTGTTCGCCATCGTCATGGAAAAGCTCAGCCCGCATATCATCATGCGGCACGGCATGATCGATGGCGTGATTTATCCAAAGTTCGCCGCAGATCTCGCCGAGTATTGCGCGCAAACTCTGTTCAAGACGTCGACTCTCTATCTAAGCGCCGTTGAAGTGAAGCAGCGAATGGGGGTGTTCGCCGCCAACACGGAACTGTGTCGGATCACGGAAGACCTGATCTTCACGGACCCCTATCGCCGCCATGACCTCAACCGCTGGACCAGCCCACAGCTCGATGATCTGAAGACAGCTTTCGAAGCGGACACCGAACTGAAACTGGCCATCTCGCGCCTAAAACTAAAATTCATGGGGTCGGCCGAAGCGCTGATCCATGGCGATCTGCACACCGGTTCGGTCATGCTGACCCCAGACGATACCCGGGTAATCGATCCTGAGTTCGCCTTCTATGGCCCACGCGGCTTCGATCTCGGGGCGGTCATCGGCAATTTGCTGATCAACTACATCGCGCAGGACGGACACGCGGCGGAAGGCAGAGCCTCGCAAACGCCTCGAATCGACTACAAGATCTGGGTTCTCGAGACGATCGAGGCGTTTTGGGACCGCTTTTGCACACGTTTCATTGAGATATGGGAGAATGAGGGCACTGGAGACGGATATCCAAAAGACCTGTTCGCCGACCAAGCGGGTGCACAAGCGCTGGCCAGCGAACGCGAAAGGTTCCTCGACCGACTCTTCCGCGACACGCTCGGCTTTGCTGGCGCCAAGATGATTCGGCGCATCCTGGGTCTCGCGCACAACATTGATCTGGAGTGGATCGAAAACCCCGACATTCGGGCAGGTTGCGAGCGCAAGTGCCTGACGCTAGCCCGGGAATTGGTGCTGGAGAACGGCCGCTTCGCGAAGATCTCCGCCGTTACCGAACGCGCGAAGCAAATCGCGCCCTGACCACACGCTCTAGGCCGATTGCTGCACGCGCTCGGGAAACAGTTCGGCAATGGCGGCGCGCGATGCCTCGCAGACACCACGCTCCGTGATCAAGCCGGTAACCATGTGCGCCGGCGTGACATCGAAAGCGTAATTGGCCGCGGGGCTGTCATCGGGCGTAAGCTGCACCGATGCGATGTCTCCGTTCTCCAGCTTGCCCTGGATATGGGTGACTTCCTCCGGCGCCCTTTGTTCGATCGGTACTTGGGCAACCCCGTCGCTGATCGAAAAATCGATCGTCGGCGACGGCAACGAGACATAAAACGGCACACGGTTATCCCTTGCCGCCAGAGCCTTCAGATAGGTGCCGATCTTGTTGCACACGTCGCCTGTCGCGGTGGTGCGGTCGGTGCCGACGAGGCACATATCGACCAACCTGTGCTGCATGATGTGGCCGCCGGCGTTGTCCACAATCACCGTGTGTGGGACGCCGTGATTGGCCAATTCCCAGGCGGTCAAATAGGCGCCCTGATTGCGCGGCCTTGTCTCATCGACCCAAACATGGACGGGAATACCGGCATCATGGGCCATGTAGATCGGCGCCGTCGCCGTACCCCAGTCGACCGTCGCCAGCCAGCCGGCATTGCAATGGGTCAGGATATTGACCGGCTCGCCCCCTTTGGCCTCTGAAATGGCCGCAATGATCGGCAATCCGTTGCGGCCGATATTGGAGTTGATTTCAACGTCCTCTTCGGCGACGGCAGCGGCCATGTCATAGGCTGCCTGTCGGCGTTCCTTCTCCGGCAATGCGCCGAGCGTTGTCCGCATCCGATCAAGCGCCCAGCGCAGATTGGTCGCCGTGGGCCTTGTGCCAGCCAGATGCTCGTGGGCCGCGGCCAGTCCGCTGTCGGACGGATCGCGATGCGCCGCCAATGCCATACCGTAAGATGCCGCCGCACCGATCAGCGGTGCCCCGCGAACCAGCATCGCGCGTATCGCGTGGGCCGCTTCGCTCACATTCGTCAATGTCACGATCGTAAACTGGTGGGGCAGCTTGGTCTGGTCGATGATGTCAACGGCCCAGCCATTGTCATTCAGCCAGATTGTGCGCCTGGGTTCACCGTTCACCTGCATGCTTGCACCTTTGAGGGTTGTTCTCGCGCCGGCATAGGCCGCCAACCGATTGGTTTATCCCACACTCTCTGGGCTCGATCCACGTCGCTGCCGCTACCTTGGCCGGCCGATACGTGGGACAATATCCGATGTACCGGACCAATCGACCCCAGCGCGCTTGCTACCTTGGCTTCTTTAGGGGAGGCTGGTTTCAACAAAAGAACGCTTAGACGAACGATCGAGATGTGAAAGAGGGGAGGCCGTCCGTGAAGGTTGGCATGAATACGTTGGTCCTTGGCGGTCAGCCTTGGACAACCGATGACGCAATATTCGCCCGTCTCAAGGAAATCGGATATGACGGCGTTGAGCTGCCCATCTTCGAGGGCACGCCAGCCGATTACAGCGCTCTGGGCAAGCGTCTTGATGCGATTGGCCTTGAGCGAACCTTTGTCACGATCATTCCCGACGAAACAACCAACCCGATTAGTCCTGATCCTGATGTCAGGGAAAATGCCAAGCGCAGGCTGGAATGGGCGCTTGAATGCGGCAACGCGGTCGGCGCGACCCTGATGTGCGGCCCTTGGCACTCTCCCCTGGGAGTGTTTTCCGGCGATGGCGCGACGGACGACGAGTTGCACCGCCTTGAGGAGGTCCACCGCCATACTGCCGAGCGCGCAGAAGAGGCCGGCATCCAGCTATCTCTCGAGGCCGTCAACCGCTTCGAGTGCTACGCCAAAAACACCATGGCGCAACTCGCCGACCACGCGGCGCGCATCGATCATCGCAACTTCGGGGTCATGTACGACACATTTCACGCCAACATCGAAGAATGCGACCCGATCGCCGCCTTCACTGACCATGCTCAGTGGATCAACCACGTCCATATCTCGGAAAACGATCGCGGCATCCCAGGGCGCGGGCATATCGACTTCGAGGCCACAATAGGCGCTATTCGGCACAGCGGCTACGATGGCTGGCTGACCGTCGAAGCTTTTGGCCGCACGATCCCGACATTGGCGGCTGCGACGCGCATCTGGCGCGACCTGTTTCCAGACCACGATACGTTGTTCGTCGAAAGCCATGAATTGATCCGGCGGTACTGGGAGGAAGCGGCCTGATAGAGCCGGCCGGCAGACGGAAACCGCTCCCGTCTTCTAGATGCACTGCATCCATGTGACGTTTCCGGCGTCGTGACATTAGACCGGGTTGGCTCTTCGGCTGAGGCACTGTCCGCAGACTTGGCATTGCCAAAGTCGCCATACTAAGCCCCCGGGCTCATTCGGTATCGTCGTTGACCGGTTCCACTTGATAGGCTGCTGAGGGACAGAACTGAAGAATATGACCGTTATGTTCAGTTCAACCGAACGCCACTGTCACGATCAAACAAGTGGATCCGGCTGCAATCGAAAGCGAGGCGAAGATCATCGCCCAGCGCCGGCTTGATTTCGGCAGACAGTCTTGCCGTAGTTTCCTGACCAGCTAAGGAAAACGAAACGATGGTATCCGCCCCGGTGATCTCTACCAGTTCCGCCTGCGCGGCAAATGTGTGGTCTTCTGAAGACCCTATGTCTGGGTGGATCGCTTCTGGCCGCAGCCCTAGTACGACGGACTGCCCGTCAGTTACCGGCAGTCCGTCGAGAGTATTTCCCGGTAGCGCGATGCTGTTGGCTTGAGCCCCCTCATTGCTCGCGAGCGTGATAGCAACATCCGCGCCATCTGTGACAATCCGCCCGTCCAGGAAGTTCATCTGCGGCGAGCCTACAAAGCCAGCGACGAACAGATTGTTAGGCCGGTCGTAGATGTCTGCCGGTGGAGCGTATTGTTGGATCTCGCCATCGCGCATGACGGCGATCGTCGTGGCCAGTGTCATGGCCTCAACCTGGTCATGAGTGACGTAAACGATGGTGGTCTTCAGCCTGTTGTGCAGCTTCTTGATCTCGCTGCGCATCTGAACGCGCAGCTTGGCGTCTAGGTTCGACAGCGGTTCGTCGAACAAGAATAGTCCCGGATCGCGCACAAGGGCACGGCCCATGGCGACCCTTTGGCGCTGCCCGCCGGAAAGCTCGGCTGGTCTGCGCTCGAGCAGGTGAGAGATGTCCAGCAACTCAGCAACCCGGTCGACAGCTTCGGCCTGGGCTGCCTTGTCTACACCGCGCATGTTGAGACCAAAAGCCAGATTTCGCCAAACCGACATCGACGGATAAAGCGCGTAGGACTGAAAAACCATCGCGATATCGCGGTCTCGCGGGTGCAGATCGTTTGCCACCTTATCGCCGATCTTCACCTCACCGTCGGTCAGTTCCTCCAGCCCCGCGATGATGTTGAGAAGCGTCGACTTCCCGCATCCAGACGGACCGAGGAGCACGAGGAAGCCCCCCTCCTCCAAGCCGAGATCAATGCCCTTCAACACCTCAAGTGCGCCAAATCGCTTGCGCACATTTCGCAGCGTGAGTGTCTTCACGAACAGCCCTCCGCGACTGTGGACAACGACCCGGTCATCCCTTTACTGCCCCCGCCGTCAGGCCTCTGACCATTGTCTGTTGCACCAGTGCAAACAGAATGACGACAGGGATGATGCTGATGATCCCTCCGGCGGCCAAAAGCCCCCAGGGAAGCTGAAACTCGCCGATCATGAGCTGCAGGCCGACCGGCCACGTTCTCGAACCGGAACTGGTCGTCAGCATCAAGGCGAACATGTACTCGTTCCAGGCCGCGATCGCGACGAAGATAGCTGTTGCAGCCAGCCCATTTCGCACCAGCGGCATGACAACGCGGATCAAGGCGCCGATGCGCGTACAACCGTCGATCCTGGCCGCTTTCTCCAATTCGACCGGAACAGTGTCGAAGAAGCCCTTCATCATCCAAATGAACAGGGGCATCAGAAAACTGGTATAGGCGAGCGCAAGTCCTAGATGGCTGTCCAGCAAGCCGAACGTGCGCAAGATCAGGAACAGCGGGATAATCATCAGGACCGCCGGGAACATGCGCACGACAAGATAGAAAACCAGCAGCGCGTGTTTGCCCGGGAACCGGTACTGCGAAAAGCTATAGGCAGCCAACGTACCGATCAACACGCAAATCACCACGGTCATCGTCGTGGTGATGAAGCTGTTCATCATCAACGTCGGGAACGCGGACTGGTTCCAGATATCGATGTAGTTGGTGATGATGGGGTTATGCGGATAGTAGGTCAGCGTCCGGCTGACGATCTCGTCTTCCGGCTTGAACGAGGTGATGATCAGCCAAACGATCGGTGCCAAGCCGAAGAACAGAAAGAAACCCGCCACGGCATAGGTGCCTATGGTCTTCAGCCTGTTTGTTCGTCTCAAGCTCGCCATCGGGCCCTCGCCTGCTAACGGGTGATGCGTGCAAGGCGCAGATAGACCACGCAGAACAGCATCAAGATGAAGAACATCACGACCGACAACGCGCCCGCATAGCCGAAATCGAACCGCAGATAGGCGGTTTGGAAGGCGTACAAGGACAGCACTTGGGTTGAATTGCCCGGACCGCCGCCGGTAAGGATCAGCAGCAGTTCGGGAGAGTTCACGAGTCCGATCACGCGCAGGATGATCACGGCCGCTATCACCATTTTCATGGCCGGCAATGTGATCTGCCAGAACGACTGCATGGCCCCTGCCCCGTCGACGGCAGCCGCTTTGTACAGATCCTTCGGAATGCCCTTGAGGGCGGCTAGAAATAATAGTGCGAAAAACGGGTAGCCGTGCCATGCTTCGACCAGAACCGCTGCCAACAGCGCCGTGTCAGGATCGGCAAACCAGGCCACGCCTTCGGAAAGGATTCCCAGCGACACAAGGACCTCATTGATCACGCCCAGCCTGGGGTCGAGCATCAGCGCCCAGATGTTGCCGGCAACCACGTTCGGCAGAAACCAGGGTAGCAGGATCAAGACTGCGATAATCCGCATACCGGGGAGATCGCGATTGAGCGTCAGCGCCGCAGCGAATCCGAGTAGGAATTCCAGCAGCACGGCCATGACGGCCCATTTGACAGTGTTGAAAAGCGCGACCCAGAAAATCGGGTCCGACAGCATGTCCGCATAGTGGCGCAAGCCGATATAGTCAGTCCCAAGATCGGGTCGCGTCAGTCGCATCTCGCGGAAGCTGAGCAAAATGCCGTTCGCCGTCGGATAGATGATGATCGCGAAGATGAACAGAATGCTTGGGACGATCAGGAAGTAAGCCCACTGCCGGTGCTCAGAAAGCTGTCCGAGCAGCCAACCTGGATGCCAAATCTTCCGGGGTAACTGCTCCACACCCCGCCGCGCCGAGTCCGAATTGATGCTCATGGCACCTGGACCTTAATCAGACGATTGCCACGGCATTCTTTTCGAGCCATTTGGCGTCGGGCTCATAGCCTAGCCCTGGCGTGTCAGGGATCGTGACATAACCATCAATGATCGGCAGATGCTCCTGTGTTCTTAGGCCCCTGATATGGTCGCCATCATAGACCAGTTGCTCGTAGTAGGTATTGTTCGGTATGGCGGCACACAGATGTCCATTCCCGTAACCGCCGCCATGCACCTCGGCTCGCATACCAAAGGACTCAGCCAAATGGGCGACTTTGACGCCGCCGGTTAATCCGCCCTTGTAGTGCGTGCTGGTGCGCATCATGTCGAGCGCCCGCATCTCGATCCATGTCGCGGCGTTCCAATGACATCCATCCGGTGTTTCAGCAGCAAGCACCGGGATCGAAAGGTCGGCGCAGAGTTTGGCATAGCTCACAAGATCGAATTCGCGCATCGGCTCCTCGTACCAAAGGAACCCTTGATCCTGAAGCGCCCGTCCGAACTCCAATGAAGTGATCAAGTCCCAACCCGCTGAGGCATCGAACATGAGGTCGGCGTCCGGGCCTGTCCACTTACGCAGATTGGCGCTGAGTTCGGCATCCATTTTCGGATCGCCCCAGGCGTGGAGCTTGAAGGCAAAAAAGCCCTCATTCATGCAGTCCTTAATGTAGCGCTCATACTCGCCCATCGTGTCCCACGTGACTGTGGAGGCATAGGCCGGGACCTTTGGATCGATCCCGCCGAGCAGCTGGTAAACAGGCATGCCGGCCTTCTTCGATTTGATATCCCAGGCCAGCAAATCGACGAGCCCTAGGAAACCCATATGGATTTCCTCTACCCGGTCGATCTCCCAAACCATTCGCCATAGCTCTTCCGTGAGCAGCGGGTTCTGTCCGATCAGCGGCTTGAATCTGCGGCGCACAAGGTCCGCGACCATGTCGCCGCGCCTTCCCTCGTGCCACCAGCCGGTAATCCCCTCATCCGTGTCCATGCGCAGAACAGCAGTCCGCACCAATTCGTCATGCGGGGTGCCGTCGCCACTGCCGGGAAGTCCCTCGCGCCACCGGAAATGCGGCAATGGATGCGGCTCTTCCAGGACGTAGCATTTGATGTCGGTGATTTCCACGGAACGTCCCTTTTTGGCCGAGACTATGAGTTGGTCGGCGTGACCCGTCGCCTAGAAGAAGATTTTGTAGGTCCCCTTCCTTCCCACCCTATCGACGAGGGTGGGAAGGCGGGATCAGCCGCCATCGGGGAGGTGCGATGGCGGCGGCGGTTGAGGCGCCGCCTAGTTGACTTCCCGATCCAGCGTTTGCGCCATCGCGTCAACCGCCTGTTCGGGGGTTGAATCGCCGACGAGAACGCGTTGGAACTCCGGCAGCATTGAGGTGCGCATCCAGCCGGCCAAGCCAACGATCTTTGGCAACGGCACGCCAACCTCAAGCGACTGCACGGCGGCCTCGTAGAGCTGGTTGGACGTGATCCTTGGATCGGTCGCAACCTCCGATGTCGCCGGGAAGTAACCTGTTGCCTCCAACATGGTGATGGCAGCATCGACGTCGCCCCAATGGGCGATCCACTTCCAACCATCGTCGGCTACGCGCGGGCTCATAATCCCGTTGTAGAGATAGCTGACCCTGGCAATGCGGCCGGCTGGGCCGGATGGGCGCATCGCGGTACCGAACTCGTCGGTTGAGAGCGCATCCGAGATCTCCGCCAACGACCCGGTATGGTGCCAGATCATGCCGGTCTGCCCGGTACGGAAACCTTCCATGATCTGCCGGTAGGAATCGCCCGGCGCGCTTGGCTGCACAACACCATGATCGGTCAACAGCCCAGCATAGAAACTGACGGCTTCGACTGCGTTGGGAACATTGATGCTGATGGAACCGTTGTCGTACTCGAAAGCATTATAGGAATCGAACACGTCCTGGATCATGCCCTGCCCGCCATCGCCACCGCGCAGGCCGAAGCCGTAACGGCCGCGATCCGGATCGGTGATTGCTATGGCTGCTTCCAGAAACTCTTCGAACGTATCCGGCGGCTCAAGACCGGCTTCTTCCAGCCAGTCCTTGCGGTAATACATCCAGTTGACGAAGCTGAAGGCCGGAACGCCGTAGATCTGACCGTCGAACGTAATGCCGTCCCACGCCGCGTCTGAATAGAATTGGCGTTTGTCCCATCCATTGATGCGGTCCGAAAGGTCAACCAAGCCATTGAGGGCGACCATGTCGGGCAGTCGGTCCGACGTCACCATGCAGGTATCCGCCCGACTGTCGGCAATCACGGCCGAGGTGAACATAGCCATGTATTCGGCGTTCGGAATATTCTCCTGCAGGATGTTGATTTCGGGATTGGCGGCGTGGAAATCCTCCATGATCCCGGCAAGACCCGCGAACTCCGACTGGCTGGTGAAATGATGCCAGTAGGTGATGTCAGTATCCGCAAAGGCTTGTCGCGGAAGTCCCGTTAGGCCAAGCGCGCCAACCGCACCCCCAGTCGCAAGCAGTTGCCGGCGCGAAAGATCCGTCTTGATGGTCATGTTCTTCCCCCCATTGGTTAGAGTTCTTATTCTCTCTTGTGAAATTTCAATACTGATGTTTAAAGTCTCAGTCAATTGAATTGTCGTGCATTCAGCGTTTGATTTGATAGTAGTGCCGGCCATATGCGGCATCGGTTCGAGGTGCCGGACGGCAACGAAACCCTGGCAAACGTCAGAGATAATTGGAGACTCGCATGCAACCGTCGAAAGGGCTGACTGGAGAGGCCTACGACAAATTCAAAAGAGGCTTATTGAGCCGGCAAATCACCCCAGGTGTGACGTCGTCCCAGTCTGAGCTTGCCGATCTGCTCGCGGTGTCCGTCAGCCCACTGCGCAATGCCCTGAAAATATTAGAGACCGAGGGCTTCGTTACCATCCTGCCGCGTAGCGGCATCCGGATCAGCAAACCCGATCTCGAACTAGTCCGAAACACCTACCAACTGCGACGGATCATCGAAGAACCCGCACTGGTGAAGTTTGCAGAACATTGCAGCCGCGACGAACTATTGCGCGAACGGGACGTTCATCTCGCCATTCTTGAAAGGGCCAATGGTCAGGTCGCCGATCCAATGGCGCTTTTCGACGAAGCAAGCGAGATCGATATCGGGCTTCACAAGAAGATGGTCGGCTCGCTGTCAAACCCAATCATCGACACGATCTATCACACCAATCATGAGCGGATCATGCTGATCCGGCTGGACCGGCATATGGCAACGGCTAGCTACGTGAGGGTCACCTTCACGGAGCATCTTCGCATCATCGACGCGCTAATCTCAGGCGATGTGGAGGGAGCCAGAATCGCCCTGGGCGATCATCTCGACAAGGCGATCCAGCGAGCCATGGGAATTTGACGGCCCTGTTTGACAAAGCGCAACGGGACAGCCGTCACCCATGCGGGTTATCATTTCGCGGCCAGATGTCTGATCTGGCTTTTCGGTAGAGGGTCTTTTTCGCGTCGTTGGGATACATGTCGCCCGCAGAGCAATAGATGATCTCGGAGGCAATTTTCGAAAATGATGCGTAGAAGTGATTGGTGGATTTGACCACCAGGATCTTGCGTCGCTGAGGCGGAATACCGGCCGTTTCAAATAGGCTGGTGTCGAAGGCCTGCGCTCGCGTTGAGTTTAAGATTACTTCGACGCCATCGAACTTGATCACCGCCGTGTCGCCAACCGGGACGAGGCTGTCGCCGAACTCCTGCTGTGCATCCGGGATCAGCTTCTGAACGGTAACGACCCTGTCGATCGGCTGGCCACCGCCGGCCACCGACTTACCGCCAAACCGAAGCGCGATTTCCGCCCCCTCGCCTGCGGCAAAACAGAGGGATACCGCGACCGGGTCCCAGATGGTGCCGAACGCGATATTGGTGGCTCCGGCCTTCAAAAAAGCTGCGAGCAAAACGGTCGCGTCGCCCGGCGTTCCACCGCCTGGGTTATCCCAAACGTCGGCCACGACGACGGGGCCCTCTTTCGCGCTCATGGCCCGGGCAACCGCCTCGTCCACATCCGCAAGCGGCATGATGCACGTTCCGCGAAGGGCAAACAGATCCATACCCAGCTCCCGCGCCAAGGCGTCGCCCTTTTGCGGGTTGTCATCGGTCACCACGATGATCTGGGTGCCCATTTCCGGGACATCCCCTGCCAGGAACCCGTGAATCACGGAGATCGACAAGATCTCCGGATCGGCCTGCTCAAGCGCCTTGAGCCGATCGACGAACGACCGCATCGGTTCCTGGGTGGTCGGGTAGATGTCGATCATCCGGCAATCGAATGTGGACATGACCGGCTTGACGCTGCCCTGCAGCGCCGCCTGGGCGATCGACATCGCATTGACCGCACAATCGACGAAATCGGTGTGAGGGAACTCTTTGAAGGCGACGAGGTAATCGGCTGCCTCACGACGTTTGCGCGTCAGATGACTGTGCGGATCGAGTGTTGCGCAAACCAAGACGTCGTCGCCCACGATCGCGCGCACACGCGCCAGCAGATCGCCCTCGGGGTCGTCGTATCCGTCCGCCACCATGGCGCCATGAAGGCCGAGGATCACGGCGTCCAAGGGCAGGCTTTCCCTTAGCTGGGCGAGTATCTCGTCGCGCAGCCCCTCATAGGCCAGCCGATTGACCGGTCCAGCCGGATCGGCCCAAGCTGCGGTTCCTTCAACAAACTCCCATTGCCATTGGGCCGCGCGCTCCCGGCCGACGGGGATTACGGCCGAGCACAATGTCGGGCTCTCGGGATGCTCACCCGGCAGAGCGTAAAGAGACGCTTCGAATGCCCGGCGATCGACATGGATTGGCGAAAACGTGTTGGTCTCTGTCGCCAACACCGCTGAGAAGACGCGCTTCATTAACGGTGAGGCAGATAGCCGGTGAACCCGGAAATGAGCCAGCGATTGTCCCGCTTGCGGCAATAATAGACCGTCTGCCAGTTCAGCGTTTCGGTGCCGCCATCCGACCGCCTGACGATTCCATCAAACTTCTTGTGCGCAAGTGCCTGGTCACCTCGAATCTCGATGTCGGTCAGCTTGGTCGCCCGGAAGATCGCGGCTCGCGTATCCTCGGCAAAGGATTGCGCGGCAAACTCGTTCGCTTGTCGCAACCACTCGTCGCGATAATCCTCAAGCGACGGAAAGGCCAGCTTCCAGTCGTCCGGATTGGCGTTCCTGCCGGCGTTAATCCCCAGGAAGCATGGGCGGTCGAAGTCCCCATCGACGGCCATCCAGTCCGCAGCAATAAAGGCATCGATATCCCGCGTCACCAACATCTCCCAGATGGCCCGGCGATCCTCGTCGTCGTCGGGAAATGGGTTCACCTCAGGGGCTCGCTGCTCGGCAGTCATTGTCGAATCCAGTTTTACTTTCTGTCGTGTGCGCCCGATAGTCACGCCTAGCGTTCCGTTCGGTCAACCCGGCCGACAAAAGTTCTTTCCCTAAATGAAGCACCGAAGGAAAATCTGATATGGCGGACACTCAGTCTATCAAGCGTTACGGCGCCAGCAAGTCGGGCGCCGGGGGCCAGCAACTGCCCTTTGCCCGGGCCGTGGAGGCGGACGGCTGGCTATATGTTTCGGGCCAAGTGCCGATGAAGGACGGCGAGATCGTCCACGGATCGATCGTCGACGAGGCTCACCTGACCATTCAGAACGTCATCGGCATTTTGGACGAGGCCGGCTACGGCCTGGAGCACATCGTTCGAGTCGGAGTCTGGCTGGACGACCCGCGCGACTTTTGGTCGTTCAACGGTGTCTATCGCTCTTACTTTTCGGAGCATCCGCCGGCGCGGGCCTGTGTCCAGGCGCGCATGATGGTCGATTGCCGCATTGAAATGGACTGCGTGGCCTTCAACCCCGCCAAGAAGTGACAGGCACCTAACGAGCGGCGGGAGGAATTCCGCCGTCGCCACAGGCGCCGGCTGCGATATCGACATAGTGATTGCAGAGACACTCGCGCAAGCAGCATGCGACTTCGCGCTGTTAGACGATGTCTCCGCCTCCATCGATCGGGCGCCGGAGACAGCCGGATCGTAGCCTTGGCCGGCGATGCATCCGATGTGACGGGAATTGTGATGCCAATCGATGGCGGTCGAGCGATCCGAGGACAAGACCCCGAAGAGCATTCTCCCCCATTCCCAGTCCGGATTTGATGTTACGGGCATTTTCGTGGGCGCGGCGTCAAGCGATAGCCAATGTCGTTTCCGGATCGAAAAAATGGATCTTCGCGGCGTCGATCACCAGATCGACTTCGCCCACCTCCTTGGGCAGCGACTCCGACGCTACCCGTGCGGTGAAGCGCGACGCGGTTTGCCCGGTCTCCTGACGTTCGAAGACCAAGTCGGTACCCATATCAACCTCCGGCGTTGGCAGATCGAAATGCAGATAGGCGTCCGGGCCGACAAGTTCTGACACAAGAATGTTGGCCGTCAGCCGTGACGCGCTCTGATCGGCCGACCCGTCGCTAAGAGAAAAGAACTCCGGCCGTATGCCCAAGACTATGCGCCTCCCGAGATACTTTTCGACCGGGAAAGTATCGAAGTCTCGGGCGCGCGACAGCTCAACCACGCTCGACATATCGGCGATGCGCGCCCCTAATCCCTCGCCCACCTGCACGATGTCGGCATAGAGAAAATTCATCGCCGGCGACCCGATGAACCCGGCGACGAACATATTCGCTGGATGCAGGTAAAGGTCATGCGGCGAGTCGATTTGCTGAAGGTTTGACTCTTCTGGCCGCTCGATCGGCTTCAGGACCGCGACCTTGTCGCCCAGCGTCATCGCCTCAACCTGGTCATGAGTCACATAGACAGTCGTCACCCCCATCTTGGCGCGCAGAAGCTTCAATTCGGCACGCATCTGCACTCGCAGCTTGGCGTCCAAATTCGACAGTGGCTCGTCCATCAGATACATCGCAGGATTGCGAACGATGGCGCGCCCCATCGCAACGCGCTGCCGCTGCCCACCGGACAGTGCACCTGGCTTGCGCTCTGTCAGGCCAGTTAGGTCAAGAATACGGGCGACTTCTTCAACTTTCTCTTTGATCTCGGCCTTCGGAACCTTCCGTTGCTGCAGCCCGAACGCCATGTTCTCGTAGACCGTCATATGGGGATACAACGCATAGTTCTGGAAGACCATGGCTATGTCACGCAGCTTTGGGTCTACGTTTGATACGTCCTTATCGCCCAGAAAGACTCTCCCTTCCGTCAGCGTCTCCAAACCCGCGATCATGCGCAGCAGCGTCGACTTTCCGCAGCCAGACGGCCCGACTAAGACCAGAAATTCGCCCTCATCGACTTGAATCGACACGTTGGAGATCGCAAGCACGGGGCCGTAAGACTTTGCAACCCGGTCCATTCTCAGCGTGGCCATCGATCAACGCCTCAGCCGAGTTCGACCGGCTGGCCGCTGGCGGCCGACGTTTCGATGGCCGAAAGGACACGCGTTGAGGCAAGCCCGTCGGCGACCGATGCGAGGACTGGCGCGCCATCGAGCACCGCGTCGACAAAGCGGGCGACCGCCTCTTCGATAAAGCCACCTGGCCGACCTGGTCCTGTCGGCACAAGCCCGAACATGTCGCGATACTTCAGCCCCGCCCCGTCCAGCTTTCTAAAGGCACCGCTGTGCGAGGGGTCCAGTTGGATCTGGCCTTTTTCACCGACTAGCTCCACTTGAAAGTCGAAGACCTGTGGGTTGTCGTTCGAAAGAACCCAACTGTTTTCCAGCGTCACCTTGGTGCCTTTGGAGAACTCAAGGATCGCGAGATGTACGTCCTCGGTATCGACCCCACGCGCTGCCAATACGCCTTTTGACGAGACTGCAAAGACCCGGGCCACCTCGTCCCCCAGCACGAAGCGAAGAATGTCGACCGCGTGGCTGCCTAAGAACCAAAGGGCGGAGGATTTGTCCGACCAACCCAGCATTTCCAGCGGAACAAATTTCGTGTTTGAAAGCCGAGCTGAGCCATGGATTGCGGCACCGATTGCGCCCGCTTGAACCTCGTCCCTCGCAGCCGCGAAGACAGGGCTTACGCGGTTGTGAAAGTCGACCATGACCACTCTGTCCGAGGCGGACGCTGCGTGCTCAATCGCCTCGGCCTCTTGCTCAGTCGTGGCCAGTGGCTTTTCGGTAAGCACGTGTTTGCCCGCCGCCAGGGCGTCTAAGATGATCTGGGTGTGTGTGAAGTCGGGCGTTGCAACGGACACCGCGTCGATGCCGGGGTGCTCGAGCAGCGAGCGATGATCCGAATACGACGCTTCGGCGCCGTGCTCGGCGGCAAATCGACCGGCCCGCCCCTCATCCAGATCGCAGGCTGCGATCAACCGGCTTCGCGGCAGCGTCTTGAAGACGTTGGCGTGATGGGTGCCCCATTGGCCACCGCCGATGATCCCCACTCCAAGCTCGGCTCCAGGCACGGCCCTATCCTTTCACTGCGCCGAAGGTGAGCCCTCGGACGACGTATCGGTCAAAAACGAGAAAAATCAGCATCGGCGGCAGCATGGCGACCACGGCAGCCGTGGCGATGAAGCTCCAAGTCACCCCTGTCGAGGCGAAGTAGTTCAGTGTCCCGATCGGCAAGGTCGCGGTCTGCTGCGACGACAGAACCAGTGGGAACGCCGCGTTGTTCCAGGCGAAGACGAAGGCAAACATGGAGGTGACGATCAAGCCGGGCCGCACCAGCGGCAGCGTGATCCGCAACATGATCACGTGCCATGACGCGCCGTCGACGCGCGCCGCTTCCTCCAACTCTCGCGGCACCTCATCGATGAAGCTTTTCATCAGCCAGACGGAAAACGGGATGATCAAGGTTTGAAGTACCAGGATCATCGACAGATAGGTGCCGGACAGGCCGATCTGGGTCATCAGCACGAAATAGGGGATCAGGAAGGCGATCGGCGGCGCCATCAGCAGGCCGAGGTACCAAAGCATGATGAATTTCTTGGATCTCAACCGAAACCGCGACAGGGAATAGGCGGCCGGGACCGAAAAGGGCAGGTTAAGCAGCACCGCCCCGAGGGCTACAATTAGACTGTTTCGGGCCTGCTTGGCGTTGGCGCCGGGGTCAACCAGCGTGTGCCAAATCGCGTCGGCGGTCGGCTCGAAAAGAAGCACAGGCGGGGTGGCAAACGCCGTCGCTGGCGGTCGGATGGCCAGCAAGACGAACCAGATGATCGGTCCGATAAAAAACAGCATCATGAGCGCGAGCAGCGCGTAAATCACAAGCCGGCGCAGCGGTCTGGTGTGGCTTTCCACCTCACCACTCCCACTTGCGGAAGGCGAAGAAGATGTAGAGACCGACGATGGCGTTAACGATGATGACAACCAGCCAAGTGGTGGCACTGGCCATACCGATATTGAAGTCGATCAGCCCCTGTTGATAGAGCGTGTAGCCAAGCGTTCGCGACGATGTGCCGGGGCCGCCTCGCGTTAGTACCAGGACCAGGTCGAACGTGTTGAAGAGCTGCATGAAGCGCAGGATCAGGATGATCAACGCCGTTCGCATGATGAACGGAAACTTGATCCGCCAGAACAATACCCAGGCGGAAGCACCGTCGAGGCGCGCGGCCTCCAGCAGGCTGACGGGGACGGACAATAGCCCGGCATAAAGAATGATCGCGAAGAACGGTGTCCACTGCCAAACATCGGCGATCAGGATCGCTAGCAGCGAGGTGTTGGTGCTGCCCAAGATGCCTTGGACAGGCAGGTCGAGACCGATCGACGCCATCAGCCAGGTGATGATGCCGCCCTGCGGGTCATACATGTAGCGAAACAGAAATCCGACCACGATCGGCGCGATGGTCGTCGGCATGATCAACAAGGCCCGTGCGACTGACATCCCCTTCAATCGGGTCGCGAGCAGAAGGGCGATCGCCAGCCCCAAGCCGAATTCCAGCGCAGTTCCGCTGATCGTCAAGATCAGCGTGTTGATCAGGGAACTGAAAAACTCGGGGCTTTCCAACACCATGCGGTAGTTGGCGAACCCGACAAACCCAACCGGCGTGGCGCTAGTCTGGAGGTTCCAAAAGTAGAAGCTGTTCTTAAGCGCAAAAACCAGCGGATAGGCGATGAGGCCCAACAGCAGGATCACCGACGGGGCCACCAGCAGGTAAGGCAGGTAAGCCATCAGCGTCCGCCGCCCAGAGGGCGCGGTCGTGGCGACTGGAATCGTGGCCATGGTCCGGTCTCACACCTATCCGCAACGGTCCGCTTCCGGGAAGAAAAGCTCTTCCCGGAAAGCGAACTCTACCAGATGGCCGGCTACGCCAGAGAGCTGATCAATGCCTGAGTTGCCTCGGGCGTGTCATCAAAGCTCGGCAAGCTATAGGGGATCAAGAAATTGCCCCGCAGGGTGTTGAGGAACAGATCGTTCATCGTCGATAGCGCCTCATCGGCGGACTGCTGGCCAATGAGGACCTTGTTCAACTCCAGCCCCATGATCCCTTCCAGCGTGGTGTAGACCGGCGCCGGCGGGCGGGCGATCTTGCCATTGCCCTGGGCCAGCATGCCGGCCTGGGTCGGAAGATAGGGATAGATCGACAGCAGGTCGCTGTCGTCATAGAGCGAACGCCGGGCAAAGTCCGAGAACTGGTAGTTGTAGGTATCGACGAGCCCCATGGCCTTCTGGGTCGCCGCCGATGTCGACCATTTCAAGAATTCCCATGCCGCATCCGCCTTCTCGGTGGTCGAGGGGATGCCGAAGCTCCAACCGCCGAGCGAGATGACTTGTGGCGTCGAGCCGGCGACCGGCAGTGGTGCGATGCCGTAATCGTCGGCGACCACAGACGGCTCGCCTGTCATGTAGCCGTTGTTCTTGATCAAATAGAAGTACGGGGTCCACCAATAGAACATGCCGATATCGCCGGTCGAAAAGCGCGTCCCGGCATCGAACCAGAGATAATTGATGGCTTCCGGCGGGGACAGCTCGTAGAGCCGTGCATATTGTTCGACCGCGGCCAACATCTCGGGCGACGTAACTGTCGGCGTGAAGTCCCATTCCGGGCTGGCCGGGAAGCTTTCAAACCAACGTGCGCCGTAGCTGGCGGCGGCTTGGGTGAACATGTGCACGATGGGGGTCGGCTGCGACCCGCAGATCACCGTGCCGAACATGTCGGTGCCATTGACATTTTGTCCGTTCATGGCGGCGATGGTGTCGGTATAGGCATCCCAGGTCCACGACCCGTCAGCATCTGGAATGTCGAGCCCCAACGTATCGGCAACCGAGCGGCGATACATCACGCCTTGCGCATAGGCAGCAACTGGCAGCGTCGCCAAATGGCCGCGCCATGTGTTCAGCGAATACAGTACCTCCGGCATGAAATCGGTGATGTCGAGATCCGCATCGCCAGCGGCGAATTCGTCGAGCGGCCGGATCCAGCCATTGTCGATATATTGGCCGGTCCACATCTGGTCGACGGTCACCACGTCCGCGTCGCTAGTGTTGGACACAAAGGATGTCACCAGCCGGGCCTGCATGGCGTCGTAGGACAGCGATTCAAGCTCGACATCGATGCCGGTCTGCTCTGTGAAATCGCCAATCGTATCTCTTAGCGCGAACAAGAACGGGTCTTCGACCGACAGGACGCGAATCGATGTGCCGCTTTGCGCGTAGGCTGGCGCCCGACCACCCAGGCCGAGGCTATACGCAGCCGCACCGGCTGTGGTGCCAGCCGTGGTCTTCAGGATTTGTCTGCGTGACAGGCCATTTTTGAGAAATTTCATGGAGTCTACCTCCGTTGCATGATCCTGACGGCCGCTTGCGGGCATAAGAAACAATCTTGCAAGCCCAGCGGCTTTCCTTATTTGTTTGTGAGTCGCACATATTTATTTCTTTGTCAAACGCTTTGCCTCTCGCCAAGTTAGACGGATTGTGGGGGAACCAGCGAAGCGAGGCGTTAGATCAAGCGCTTATGAGCAATCGGTAAGATGAACGTTAAAACGCAAAAAGTGGCCGACACTCAGATGACTCGGCCAACCGCCCCGGTCAGCAAAATGTCCCACGGCAAGGATAGGTTCGATCTGGTCTCCGCCTCCCGCATAGGCGAGGCGAACAAACGTCGCGTACTGCAAACCCTGTTCGACCGCGGCCCGACAAGCCGGGCCGATCTTGCCCGCCTATCTGGTACCAACCGCACAACGATTTCGGGGATCGTGCAGCCGCTGATCGACAATGGGCTGTTGGTAGAAGAAGCGCCCAGCGTGCAAAGGTCCGTCGGCAAGCCCCCTCGTCCACTTTGGTTCTCTCCAGAAGCGGCGCCGGTCTGCGCCGTTACCTTGATGCCCAATCGCGTACAATCGGCGATTGTCTCGATCACGGGTGAGATCCTTCAGATCGAAGAAGAGGCGACGTACGGCAAAGACAGCAATCGCGAGGACTTCGTTTCCGCATTGAAGGCTTGTATTAGTGGGTCTTTGGCGTCGTCTAGCCGCCCCCCGCTCGGCATCGGGATTGCGGTGGGCGGCATGGTCGATATGGCTCAAGGCAACATCGTAACCGTCAACCTCGCGCCTGCCCTATCGGGCTTGAATCTGGTGAACCTCATCGAGTCCGAGTTCCATCTACCGACCATCATCGACCACCATCCACGTGCGATCCTTCTCGGCGAACGCTGGTTCGGTCAGGGCCGCGGCCTGAAGAACTTTGCTGTGATCTATACGGGCGAGGTTCTGGGCTGCGCCTTGTATCTCAACGATGCGCTCTTTCGGGGGCCGCTTGGCTCGGGTGGCGAGTTGGGGCACATCATCGTGGATATCGACGGTGATCTCTGCACGTGCGGAAAACACGGGTGTTGGGAAACCGTCGCCACACTGCCCTGGCTTCGCAAGACCGCTAAGGCCATGGGGCTTCCCGGCGCCAGGCACCTCAACACACGGGCATTGTGCGATCTGGCTGATGCGGGCGATGAGACCGCCACGGAATTGATGAACCAATACGCTCGCAACCTCGCTGTCGGGATCGCCAATCTTCAAACACTATTGATGCCCAGCGACTTCATTCTCTATGGCGACATCGTCGAAGGCAGTGCGCAGCTGCACGACCGGATCGAGGCGGACGTGAAGCTGCTCTCGCCCCGACACCCGGGCGGCAAGCGCCACGTCATTTGCGGTTCGGAGGAGGAGAAAACGACGTTGCGGGGCGCCGCCGGCCTGGTCATCTCCGAACAGCTTCAGATCGAGTATTAAGGCTGCCTATCGAAGATCGATGCCGCAGACCGCACGGTCAGTTCAACAAGAGTCAAGAAGTGGGCGGCGGCCCTTTGAAGATGGATAGGTAGTCCTGCGTCTGGACGATCTTGCGCCTAGGTTCCCAGAAATGCCGAATGACAAACTCGACGATCTCCGTCCGTTGGTCCAAATCATAATCGTGGCCATCCGGATAGAGCAAAATCATCCAAATGACCGCCATGTACTGCTCGAAGTCGTCGACCCAAAAATGGACCTGCTTGGTCTCTGAGTTAAGGCAAACATCGGAAACAGCGGTCGAATTGGACAGTTGATCGCGAAGCCGGAGCAGATCATGACTGGTTTCGGCACCGAAGAACTTCCGCGCAAAGTGATTGTACAGCCAGGTGGTGGTGCCCTCTTCGGTCTCCCGCGCAGACATCATAGCAAGGTGCATTGCGCCAGTGGGCGCCAATACCGCATCGTATAGTGTCTCGATGAACGCAGGCCACTGTTCGACATCGCAGTAGTAGAGGCAGTGATGAAGGCAGATTAGATCGAATGGCGCGTCGCCGAGTTTGGCCCGCAGCGTGGCGAGAGCACTGTCCCGATCAGCAAAATCCTGCAGATAATCGCCCTGGACCGGAAAGACGTTTTTGACCATTTGGCGATCAAGACGTTCGGAAACCGTGGCCAGCGCCTTTTCGTCGATATCGAACAGAAAAAGACCTTTTTGGCACAGCGCATGCAGCAGCCGAAATTGCGGTTCGCCGCTTGACCCGATCGACAGCGCACGTAGCTCTTGATCCAGCGGCAGGGCCTTATGCAAGGCGCGAACGGTTCTTGTCAGGCTCGCCGCGACATCTGCCTTCTCGTCGGTAAACCGCGCCCAGATCTTGACCTGGCGGGCGAGCGGGATTTCGGCCGCCCGAAGCCCGGTTTCGATCAATGCTTTGGCGCTCATCTGCACCAGTTCCTAATTCTCAATGGAGCGCCGTCAAATCAGGCACGACGCACACCAATTCTTAAGCGCAAATATCACAATTGCAGAATGAGCTTAGTGGAAATATAGGCCACCGCAGACATTCAACGATTGGCCGGTAACAAAGGCCGATTGATCAGAGGCAAAGAACACAGCCGGCCCAACAACGTCTTCCGGTCGACCAAGTCTCTTCAAAGAGGTGGCCTTCTCCCAGTACCGAACATCGTCCTCAGTGCCGAGGTTCTTCCGGCCCATTTCCGTCAGGATGATACCCGGACAGATCGCATTGACCGTGATGCCGTGATCGCCAACCTCCTGCGCTAGGACGCGTGTAAGTGTAATGACGGCCGATTTACTGGCGGCGTAGTGGCCCTGCGTCGGGATCCCCTGGCGTCCGGCAAGGGAAGCAATGTTGATGATCCGACCCCACTTGCGCTCCTGCATCCCCGGTAGTACCGCCTGCATCATCAAGAGCGTACCCTTGGCATTGACGGCCATATGGGCATCCCAGACATCCTCGGAGAGCTCCTGCAGCGTCGAGGGGGCCAGAATCCCGGCGTTGTTGACCAAGATATCGATCCTGCCGGCTTTCGACTCGGCGTCGCTTGCCATGCGCTGAACGTCGTCCTTGTTGGAAACGTCGCCGACGACGCTGACCACTTTGACACCCGTCTTCTTCACCAGATCGACGGTCTCCTGCAGTGGCTCTTTTTGCGACGGGATGTCGCAGACAATGAGGTCGAAGCCAGCTTCGGCCATACCGACCGAGAGAGCTCGGCCGATGCCTCGCGCTGCTCCGGTCACCATTGCAATACGCTTTTCCGGTGCCGCCATTGTCATCGCCCCTCCCTCGTCGCCACTCGCGCGACTAGGCCGCCTTGGTCGGCAGCGTGTTCATCATCTCGATCGTCTTATCGAACGATTGAAGTTTGCCAACTGAGCCCAAGCCCATCGCTACTTGAGCGGCAACAGCATTGGCGAACCGCGCCGATTGGCTCAGATCCCAGCCCTTCGACAGTCCGACAATCATTCCTGCCGTAAAGTTGTCGCCGCACCCCGTGGTGTCGGAAACAGCTACTTCGAATGCAGGCAACCGAAATGCGTCTTCGCCCTCTGGCGCGATATAGACGCCCTCTTCGGCCAAGGTCAAAATGCAGTTCTTCACGCCCTTTGCCTTGAAGAAGGCGGTGACAGCCTCAGGGTCGGTTTCGCCAGACATCTCAGCGGCTTCATCGATGCTCGGGATGAAATAGTCGATATAGGGCAGCAGCGGAATGACCAGTTCGACGGTCTCGGGATTGGCCTGGATCAAATCGAACGTTGTCGTCCTGCCCAGCGCCTTGGCGCGCTTGTAGAGCTCTAACGTCGGCGCGCCGTCGAATGCCCTCAAAAGGCCAGTGCCACCGATGTGAACAATCGACGCATCAAGCGCGGCCTCGACATCTTCGTCGGCAACTGTGAATGTCGCCGCCGTACCGGGAACATGCAGCGCCGGCCGTTCTCCGTTCGGTCGAACTGGCAAAATAGTGGCGGAAGTCTGAACCGATCCGTCACGGCGAACCATGGAGCAATCGACCCCGAATGCCTCCATCTTGGCGACGAGAAAATCTCCCATCTCGTCCTCGCCGACTGTCGTGACAGCCTGGGTGCTGAGACCATGGATGGCGCAGCTGACGGCCGTAGCACCCGCCGTGCCAGCGACCGTCATGGTGATTTCCTCGATGAAGTCGGCACGACCGCCTTCCGGAATTCGTGTCACCGGGCGGCCCAGAATGTCCAGAACATAAAAGCCAATCGAACTCACATCGTATTTGGGCATATTTCTTTCACTTCCGTTCTGGACGCCCTGCGCTCTTACGAAGACGCCCCGTAGCTTCCGCTTTCGATTTTGTTTTTCACGCGCTCAATCTCGTCATCGTCCAGCACCGGCGGATTGCCCATCTGAAGACACTCGACATATTGGGCCGCCAGGGTTTCGAGCTCGACCGCCAGCCACATCGCCTTTGAAAGGCTCTCGCCGCCTACGATGACGCCATGATGGGCTAGCAGGCAGGCCGATCTGTCCTTAATCGCCTCAACCGCAAAGGCGGACAGTTCGGCGGTTCCGTAGGTCGCGTAAGGCGCGCATCTGACGACGGGGCCGCCAAAGACGGCGACCATGTAGTGAACCGCGGGGATCTCCCGCCCCATGAT
>JBCCER010000001.1:0-71923 GCA_039030175.1 Pseudomonadota bacterium | reverse complement strand
ACTATGTAGAGGATATAAGGCAGCGCGATCGTTATCGTGACTTCCGCCAGCGGCCTTTGCCTCAACAGCTTGAAAGACAAGGTCGCAATCCAGGCACCGACGGCGCCGAGCGCCGCACCACCAAAGAAATCGATAACGAACAGTACGAAGACGGAGTGGGATTCGCCGCCCAATGTCGTCGCATAGAAATCGAGCATCACCGTCATTAGCGCGATGGCGGTGGCGTCATTCAGCAAGCTTTCGCCTTCAACCAAGATGGTTAGACGGCGCGGTGCACCAATGTCGCGAAAAACACCGATCACGGCGATTGGGTCCGTGGTCGCAACGATCGCCCCCAACAGCATACAGCCTGCCAACGTGAAACCGGAAACCCAACTGGTCGCCACGCCCACAAAGGCGGTGCAAACCGCGACCGCCACGACCGCCATGACAAGAATCGGCGCCAAATCATCCAGCATGCGGCGCACGTCAATCGTAAGACCGGCATGAAAAAGCAGGATCGGCAAAAAGACCGTCAAGAGAACATCGGCGCCAAGATCAAGGCTGCCGAGACTGGCCAGCGCGTCATTCCAGACCGAGTCGCCCGTAGGATTGAACGGCAGCAGCAAGACGAAGCCGACTGCGATGCCGACCATCGCCAGCATCACGGTACGCGGTATCCGCAATCGCTCCGTCAAGGGCTGCAGCAAGCTGACAATGCTCAGCAAGACAGCGGCGACGAGCAGGCCGACGATTACACCAGACATAACACCGCTGTAAGCGGTTTAGGCGGCTCTGCCAAGTCTCCAACGCCACCTTGGCACCAAGGTGGCCAAAACCAGTCCCGGAAGAATGAAGCCCAACCCGACCAGATGGAACAGCTCGAACCGCTCACCGAGGAAGACAATCGCCAGCAGGGCGGCGTAAACTGGCATCAAATACATGAACATACCTGCCCTGCTCGGTCCGATCACTGCGATGCCTTGCTGATAGGCCCCAAACGCCAGCACCGAGGCGATGAAAGCGACAGCCAGCACGCTAGTTAGGGCATCTGTCGTTGGAACGACCGGTCGGCCTGCAAGCGTTTCCCAAACGTAGAAGGGCGCCAAACAGATCACACCCGCCAGAGCGATTGCAGCGAACAGGGGGATTGTCGGGACCGAGAGCGATTTCCGTTTCAACAGAACGGAATAGACAGCCCAGGCCACGGTAGCGACGAGAACCCAGACGTCGCCGACATTGACCCTGAATGAGAGCAACTGTTGGGGGGCGCCATGTGTCAAAATGACCACGACGCCAAAGACTGCCAAGACAACGCCCAGGCACTGGATAAGGCTCAATCGCTCGCCGATGAAGACAGCGCCAATGATCAGAATGAAGATCGGAGAGGCTGCATAGATAAGTCCGGCGTGAGTCGCCGTCGTATGTTGCAAGCCTATATAGACGAAGGCCCCGCACACACCCATACCCAGTGCCCCAAGCACAAGCAGCAGAGGCCACGCCCTAAGCAGGCTCGTGCCGTGGCGCCGCAGGCCCGGCCAGGCAAACGGCAATAGAATTGCAAAGGCGAGAACCCAGCGCCAGAAGGCCAGCCCAATCGGCGGCACCGTTTCCACTGCGTCGCGGCCAAAGACCACATTGGACGCCATGAAAAGCGGGGACAGGATCAGTAGTAGATAAGCCCATGCCTGACGGCCGCTGGACTGAGCCGCGTCCATCAATCAGCGCACCTTTTCTACATCGAATCGGCTTGGCGGATGGGCTATGGCATCCTGCGCGGCAATCAATTGAATCTCCCGCGTGCCCGCCGACAAGGTTCGCTCCAGAACCGAGTAGATGCTCTCCGACGTTTTCGACAACGCCTCTCTAATCGAGTGATCGGTAAGCCAATGAGCGAGAAAAAGCGCTGCCGTTGCATCTCCGGCGCCGTTGACATCGACCGGCAAAAGCGGGCTGGACAGCAGCCAAGCGCCATCGCTTGAGACAGCCAGCAGTTCGATCCGGTCGGTCGGACCGTCTTCACGGCGCAGACTTGTTACGAGAACCACGTCCGGCCCCATGGCCCGAAGCTGGTCAACCGCGTCGAGAACACTCGCCAGGTCAGTCACTTTGCTGTCGGTGAGATATTCAAGTTCGAACTGATTTGGCGTTACCAATGTCGCCGCCGGAACCGCTCGTTGGCGCATGAATTCGGGAATGCCCGGCCGCACATAAAACCCAGTCCCGACATCGCCCATGACCGGGTCACAGCAATAGACGGCATCGGGCCGATGCTTGCGAACGCGCTCGACCGCGTCGAGAATCACCTCGCCAATCGACGCATCGCCCATGTAACCGCTCAGAACGGCGTCGCAGTCGGCCATGACGTCCCGCTCTTCTATGCCTCGGATGACATCCGCAACATCCTCCGCCGGTAATACAGGTCCTCGTGCCGCGCCGTAGCCCAGGTGATTGGAAAAATGCACCGTGATCACGGGCCAGACCGAAAAGCCCAGTCGTTGCAGCGGAAAAACAGCAGCGCTGTTCCCGACATGCCCATAAGCAACGCTCGATTGGATCGAAAGAATGTTCACGCGTTTTTCTCTTGTTCAGATTTCATTTCGTCCGCCAGGGCCAGATCGCCCGACCTGGAACTGGCCCTCAACTTCTCTACGACGTTGATTTGATCTGTCTCCGGCCGGTTCTGGGTCAGTTTGCGCTTACCCTCTAACCTGTCGACATCGATCTCAATGCCGACAATGGCGTTCACAAGCGATCGACGAAGACTCTCGGCTAGCTGAACAAATTGCCAGCCATTCGGCCGTTCGTAGGTCGACGAGAGTTGGTCCACCAGCGCGACCAGCCAGTCAGCGTCTTCGACGGCTCTTGCAATGCCAACTGCATGAACCGTGACGTAATTCCAGGTCGGCACGGCACAGTCTGGCTGTCGGTACCAAGTTGGCGACACGTAGCCATGGGGACCACTGAAAACGCAGCGCACTGGTGCTCCATCCCCTAGGCCTTGCCAATGCGGATTGGCCCGCGCGACATGGCACAATAGCCGCCCTTCGTTCGGAATAGGCAGGAACGGGAGGTGACTGACCAGCGGTGGCTCACCCCTCTGGCCGCCGGTGACCAGCATTCCAAAGGCCTGCTCTTCAAGAGCGCGCCATAGGGCGGCCTGATCTTGCCAGGCAAAAGCTTTGGGGATGTACATCGGTCTGGCTCCTAGGCGACCGCCAAGCACGGTTCGGGCCGACCGGTAAGGAGATCATTCAAACGGGTCAGCCCTTCTTCCAGCTCAGCAAGCGTCTTCGGCGCGGTCACTGAAACACGGACCGCATGCGGGGTCTCGTTACGGCCTGGGACGAATAGGTCCGTGGCCGTCAGCGACAAGTTCCGCCGCCGCCCGGCGTCCACAAACTCCTGCGCCCGCCACGGCTCCGGTAGCGACAGCCACAGATGAAAACTGCCAGGCGCCATGCGAAAGGCCGCTCCGGCAAGGCATCGTCTGGCAATCACGTGGCGCCTGTCGACATCAGCGCGAATGGCAGCTGCCAGTTCCTTTGCCGTACCGTCCTCAATCCAGTCGGCGACGATCTGGGCCAACACGGGAGGCGCCATCCAGTTCGCCGCTCGTGCTGCAGCGCTAAAGCGGCCGATTCTATCCGCCGGCATCGAGGCAAATCCCACCCGAAAGGTCGGGGCCATCACTTTCGATGCGCCGGTGACGTAGATCGTATGATCTGGCGCATAGGAGGCCAAAGGCGGCGGCCCTTCGGGCATCAGGAAGCCGTAAACATCGTCCTCAATGATCGTCATGTCGTTCGCGCGAACGATTTCGGCGATGCGTGCGCGTCTTTCCGCGGCAAGCACCGTGCTCGTCGGATTGTGGATATTTGGATTAAGATAGACCAGTCGCGCGCCAGTCGACTTAACCGCTGCTTCAAACGCTTCCGGAACAAGCCCATCATCATCCATGGAAACGGGCTTTAGCCGCAGTCGCATTAGGCTCGCCAGGGCCCGAGTGCCTGACCAGGTCAGTTCCTCAACCAAGACCGTTTCGCCGGGATCGGCCAGCGCCATGAAGGCCGCGGCGAGGCCATGCTCTACGCCATTGACTACGAGGACATTGTCGGTGGTTGTGTCCAGCCCTCTCTGGCGGAGCCAGGCAGCACCGCTGGCCCGATGGTCCCATAGCCCTGTATGAGATTGATAATTCATCAGATCGTCTAGCTTCGGGTTGACCGATTGTGCGACCAAGGCTTCTGAAAACGCCTTCACCGCCGGTGCCGTCGGGGGCCTGTTGATCGCCAACTCGATCGTGTGCGGGCCGCCTATCGCCGGCATGTCCAATGTTGCGGCGGATCTTGCCCCGGCGCGCACAAAACTGCCACGACCGACCTCGCCGACGAGCAAACCGCGCCTTTCTGCCTCGGCGTAAGCTCGGCTCACCGTCCCGACCGTCACCCCCAGGCGCCAGGCAAGGTCTCGATGAGGTGGTACCTTGTCCCCTACCGCAAGCCGCCCGGCATAGATGTCCTCCGCCAATGCATCTGCTATGCGCAGATATTTGGGACCTGGCCTGTCGGCCAACGACGGCATCCAGTCGCCCACATCGCCCTCCCGGTCGGACTATTGACCCACGTCAATCAACAATTGACACCATAGCTAGGCGCAATTGTCTCTAGCCAATCGAAATTATTGTACCTGCTATACTGGCACAATCATGGCTAATTGGAATATGGATCGACCCGCCGGCTGGGCGAGAATCCTAGTCGGCGAGCGCCGTTTCGATATTCACCTCCGAATGCAGCGTTCTATGAACCGGGCACTTGTCGGCTATCTCTAGCATCTTGCCACGCTGCTCGTCGGTCAGATTGCCTTTGAGCGTGAGCGTTCGTTTGATGTGATCGATCTTGCCGTCACTCGTCTCGCAATGCTGGCAGTCCACCGCGTGGATTTTGTTGTGCTCCAGCGTCACCTCGACCCCATCAAGCGGCAATTTCTTGTGCCGGGCATACATGCGAACTGTCATCGTCGTGCAGGCACCCAGCCCCGCGACGAGAAGGTCATAGGGTGACGGTCCGGTATCGTCACCGCCAAAAGACGCGGGTTCGTCTGACAGCATCTTGTGCCGTCCGGCGGATACCGCCTGTTGAAACTTGCCTTGACCGGTTTCCCGCACAGCGACAGCGCCTGGTTTCGCTTTGGGAAATGAAACGTCCTGCAAGTCCGAATGGGTGATGTACCGATCCGCCCACGCGGATAGCACCCCAGCGACATAGGCCGCGTCGGCTGGCTTGCTTAGCAGGTGGTCGGCGTCGTCAAGGGACACGAAGCTCTTGGGATGCTTGGCCGCGCCAAAGATATGACCAGCATTGTCGATACTCACGGTGTCGTCGCCGGGAGCGTGAAAGACGATCAGCGCCTTGCGCAACTTGGCGATGCGCTCATCCTGGGCTTGTCGCTCAATGTCCTCCAGAAACTGCTTTTGAATGCAAAACCGGCGCCCCGCCAACAAGACCTCGGCCTCGCCGTCGGCCTCAATCTCCTCGCGCGACTCCGTAAACAAGTGTGCGACATGTCCTGGATCGAAGGGCGCCCCTATTGTGGCTACGGCTGTAGCCTCAGGCACCTGACCTGCCGCCGTCAGGATTGCCGCACCGCCAAGACTATGGCCAATCAGGATTTTCGGCGCCTCCCGAGTCTCGCGCAGATAATCGACAGCTTTGATGAGATCGCCGACATTGGACGAAAAGTTTGTATTGGCAAACTCCCCTTCGCTGGCGCCGAGCCCTGTGAAGTCGAAACGAAGAACAGCGATACCGTGCGCGTTCAGCGCCTGGGCGATCCGGCTGGCCGCCAAGATGTCCTTGCCGCATGTAAAGCAATGGGCGAATAGCGCGTAGGCCCTGATCGGACCTTCCGGGGTATCGAGCCGGGCGGCTAGCACATGTCCCTGGCTGCCAGGAAACTCCAGTTTCTCGCTTGGCATGGTGAACTCTCGCGGTTTTGGGAAGGGCTTAGTATGCCCACCCATTTGCCGTGCGTCACCGACGAGAGCCGCTGCTCACAATCACTTTTGGACAGCTAACTCGGTAAAAGGCCGTTGTCTGCATAGACATCGACGACGCCTGTGTCGTCGAGGTGCTGGATGTCAACGCGGCCGCCGGCCGCCTCGACGATCGCGGCTCCTGCCGCGACATCCCAGATCATCGTGCTGCTTTCCTGATGCGCATCGAAACGTCCGGCACCGACATAAGCCATGGACAAGGCGGCAGCACCGATCATGCGGACCTTTCGCCAGGGCGCCACAAACTCGGCGAACGCCGACAGGGCGGCCTGAGAATAGTCGCGACGAACTGTGAAACCGGTACCGACGGTTCCAGCGCGTTTGTCGGCAACGGTGGACACTTTGACCGGCCTGTCGTTTAGCCAGGCCCCTACCCCGACTTCGCCGGAGATCAATTCGTCACGGTTGAAATCATAGACCGCGCCAATGACCGGCTGGGACCCACGCATAAGACCGATCGAAACACAACAGATCGGTACGTCACGGACATAGTTGCCCGTGCCATCCAGCGGATCGACAACCCAGTGAAGCGCGTCCCGCCCAGCTTCGTCACCCAGCCAGCCCTCTTCCTCGCTCAGGATAGGGTGCGACGACAGTTCCCGTAGCATCGTCAAGATGATTGTTTCGGCAGCCTTATCGCCGGCGGCTTTGACGTCGCGGCCAATCGTCTCGGTGACCTGTCCCCAAGCCTCGCGCTTCTCGCGCAAGGCACGGCCTGCCCGAAGCGCTGCGGACTGTGCCAGCGCTAGATCGGTCGATAGTGAAGGATCTTGCATTGTTCTGGATCAGCCGTTGGCTACGGCGGAGGGCCGGTGATTGATGACAAGCCGGTCGCGAACGTAGTCGACGATCAAATCCACCGATGCCTCGACATCCAGGGACATGGTGTCGACGACTAACTCGGCAGTCTCTGGCGGCTCGTAGGGAGCGGAAACACCAGTAAACTCCTTGATCGCGCCGGAACGGGCCTTGCGGTAGAGACCCTTGGGGTCACGCTCCTCGCAAGTTTCCAGGTCAGCCTTGATATAGACCTCGTGGAAATTCTCCCCGCCGGCAGCCTGCCGCGCCTTGGTACGGTCGCCGCGATAGGGCGAGATGAACGCCGTGATGACGATTATCCCGGCATCGGCGAATAGGGCTGCTGCCTCACCGACCCGGCGAATATTTTCAACTCGATCCTCAGGCGCGAACCCCAAATCGCTGTTCAGACCATGGCGCACATTGTCACCATCGAGCACATAGACCTGCATGCCAAGGGCAAACAGACGCTTTTCGACCTGCATGGCCAAGGTCGATTTTCCGGCACCCGACAGTCCGGTAAACCACACGACTGCGCCCTGGTGACCATTGCGGCGGGCGCGGCCATCTGCGGTCAGTAGATGTTCCACGGCGGTAAGGTTTTGGGCCTTTGGCCCCTCTTGCCGGCGTTGATCTGGGTAGCCATCGAGGCTGATCGTCCCACCTGCGACAGTATCGAATCCGTCGACCAGTACGCAGCGTCCTGTCGCCGGATTTGACCGGTAGGAGTCAAGGCTAAGTAATTCCGGCGATCGCAAGATGACTTCGGCGACATCATTGCGCTCAACGCGATCTGCGCTGTCGGAAGCCAAGGTTTGGGTGTCGATTTTGTGCTCAATCGACGCCACTGTCACCCAAGCCTCGTCGGTTGCTACCTTCAGCCGGAACCGGTCACCCACCGACAACGGCGACTTACCTAGCCAGAACAGTGTGGCGCGGAAAACGTTGCTTAGACAGGGGGCCGACTTGACATGGCTGACCACATCGCCGCGCTCCACGAACACCTGCTCGTCTAGCGTAATACCCACCGACTGGCCCGCGCGCGCCCTGAATGGCGGATCCGCTGTCCCCCAAGCCTCTAGCGATCGCACGGTCGCTGTACGGTTTGATGGCGAGAAGACGACCGTGTCGCCAACCGATACCTGGCCGCTTTCGACCCGGCCGGCGATGATGCGCCGTTCGTCGAACTTGTAGACATCTTGGACAGGCAACCGAAGCGGTTGATCGGACTGCGCGGCTACCGGCGCGAAGCCGTCTAACGCCTCAAGAACCGTCGGTCCTTCGTACCAACCCATCTTTGTCGATCGCGCCGACAGGTTGTCCCCATGGCGCGCGCTGACTGGGACCACTGCGGTGGGCGTCATGCCTAGATCGTCGAGATAGGCCACGATGTCGCTCTTGACCTCGTGAAACCGCTCAGCCGAGTGATCGACGCGGTCCATCTTGTTGACGACAACTGCGATCTGGCGCAGGCCTAGCAAATGCAGAAGGTACGCGTGCCGCCGGGACTGTTCGCGAACCCCCTTCTCCGCATCAACGACCAATAGCGCGGCCTCGGCAAGAGCAGCGCCGCTAATCATGTTTTTCAGGAACTCACGGTGCCCGGGCGCGTCAATGATGACGTAGGGTCTGGCCTCTGTCTCGAACCAAATCTGCGTCGTATCGATCGTGATCGCCTGATCGCGTTCGGCCTGGAATGCATCGAGCACGAAGGACCACTCGACAGGCATGCCACGCTTTTCGCTGACGGCTTTGACTTCGTCGAACTTACCGTCGGGTAGGCTATCGGTGTCGTAGAGCAGCCGTCCGATCAAGGTGGACTTGCCATGATCGACATGGCCGACCACAACGATCTGAAGCTGCTGGCCCGTGGCTTTGGGGCGGTGAAGGCTCATGGCTTACATATACCCGCTGGTGCGCAATCGCTCGAAGCTGTCCTCGGCTTCGTGGTCCATCGCTCGGCCCGCCCGTTCGGGGATGCGGGTCGCCTCCAGTTCGCGAATGATCTCGTCAATCGTCGCCGCATCGCTGTCGACTGGAAAGGTTATGTTCTTCTCGCCCAGCGACCGGTAGCGCTTGCCGTCCCGCGCAAAATAAAGCGGCACCACCGGAATACCCTCGCGCTTGGTGTAACGCCAAATATCAAGCTCGGTCCAATGCAGCAGCGGATGGATGCGCACATGGGTGCCGTCCGGAACTTCGGTCTTGTACTGATCCCAAAACTCGGGCGGCTGATCGCGGAAATCCCAGCCGCCATCCATGCGTCGCGGGCTGAATACCCGCTCCTTGGCGCGGGTCGACTGCTCGTCCCGCCGAATGCCTGCAATGATGCCGCGATAGCCGTCCCTAGCGAGCAAGGCGCGCAACCCCTCAGTCTTACGTGCTGCCGAACGCGTGGCCGGCGGCAAGGTCTGGTCCATCTCTTCTTCTGGCGGGCACAGCTCGACCTTCAAGGTCAAATTCCAGTCAGCAACCAGCCGGTCACGGAAGTCATAGACCTCCGGCAGTTCCATCTCTGTGTCCAGTTGGATCAGCGGAAAGGGCACATGACCGAAAAACGCCTTGCGCGCCATCCATAGTAAGGCATTGGAATCCTTACCAATTGACCACAGCATGCCGAGCGGTTCCAACCGTGCGAACGCCTCCCGCAGGATATAGACCGTTCGAGCCTCGAGCGTGTCCAAGTGGGAAGTCATGGCGGATGTCTCCATCGCGCTGGATAGGAAGCGCCATCGGATAGCCGAACGAGACGCTCCTCGCAACTGCAGCAAACGCAACGCTGATCAGGGCTTGGCGCGCAGATAGCGCACATGTCGATGCCCTGATACCTAGCTCGAAAGTTGATAACTTACCTATCGAGCGGCCAAAAAACATAATTTCGCCAAGCTGATGCTGACAATTCACTGGTCGCCTGCTCCATGATCGGGGCGTGACGGCCTGCGCCGAATACGATTACTCTCACGTCGGATTTCATGGATATACAGACTTTCGAACTGCCGGGCGTGCTGCGGATCACGCCGCGCCGATTTGGCGATGATCGGGGATTTTTCAGCGAAACCTACAATCGCCAACGCTGGCAGGAACACGGCCTAAACGTAGACTTTGTCCAGGACAATCTGGCCTATTCTAGTGTGGTCGACACAATAAGAGGCCTCCACTTCCAAGGACCGCCCGACGCTCAGAACAAGCTGATCTCCGTCTTGCGAGGCGCAATTGTCGATGTGGCGCTCGACATCAGGGCGGGATCACCCGGTTATGGGCGGTCGGTCAGTGCGCTTCTAACAGCCGAAGGCGGCGAACAATTGCTGATACCATCAGGATTTGCACACGCGTATCGGACGGTCACACCAGACTGCCTTGTCACCTATAAGGTCGACGCCCACTACGCACCCGCCAGCGAGGGGGGCGTGCGATGGGACGATCCGGCCCTCAAAATCGACTGGACGGCAGGCGGTAGCGCGCCGCCGATCGATCGACCCACCATTAGCGAACGCGACGGTGATTGGCCGACTTGGGGTGCCTTCGAATCGCCATTCGCCTTCACTGACGCTTAATCGCCGCGAACCTCGATCAGTTCCGTCTTTTCTCCTCCAGACTCGACCAGATAGCTATCGCGAACAGCAAGCACGGCGTTTGGGTCGACGGCGACCTCGCGGCCGTCAATCGTAAGACGAGTCGGGCTGTCCAGGGCAATCAGACCGTCGACCGGCCCCAGACGCTCCGCGGTTTCGCCTGGTGCGATGGAGACCTTCAGGATGTGGCGCCCTACCTGCCTGTCGAGCGTGCGGACTTCACCCCAAGGGAACGCCATCTCGGTTGGATAAAGCGCTGCGGCGCTCTTATCGCGAGAAAGCTTCTCGGCGATTTCCTTGATTGCGCCGGCGCTGTTAATGTCGCTGACCAAGACGGCGTCTGGCGTTGCGACCACCGCAAGGTTTGACACGCCCAGCGCGACGAGCTTCGTCCCCTCGCCTCGCAGGTAGCTGTCGACCGCGCCTTCCGAATGGACGTCTCCGATACGAACCGACCCCGCATTGTCCTTTGGCGAAATTTGATGGAGAGCCTGCCAACCGCCAATGTCGCTCCACCCTAGGTCGGCCGGCACAACGGCGCCCAGGCCCGTCTTCTCCATTACCGCAACATCGATAGGGGCCGCCGGAGACTTGGCAAAGTGATCGGCGGCTGGTCGGAACTCTCGACCATCATCAACGCCGTCACCGACCGCTTTTTCGACCTCAGCGGCGATATTCGGCGCCAGCCTGGCGAGTTCCTCCCAAAGTTCGCTTGCGCCAAACAGGAACATGCCGCTGTTCCAACTCCACCCGCCTTGCTGAAGTAGGGACGCCGCCTCCTCCGTCGACGGTTTTTCCACGAAGCGTTCGATACCGAACACACATTCGAGGCTCGATAGCGCAGCGCCTGCGCGGATGTAGCCATACCCTGACTCGGGCCTGTCAGGCTCGATTCCAAAAGTGACAAGCCACCCTGCATCGGCCGCCTGCGCTGCCCGCACCAGCGCTGTCGTAAAGGCATCTTCTAGTCCGATCGTATGATCGGAGGGCAACACCAGCATTAACGGGTTCTGCCCGGTTGCCAGGCAATATCTCGCCGCGAGCGCGATCGCCGGGGCCGTATTGCGTCCGATTGGTTCAAGCAACAAGCGGCAGCCGGGCCGCTCGACATGTTGCAAGGCGGTTGCGACCAGGTCTCGATGATTCTCGTTGGCGACGATCATCGCCTTCTCAGCCGGACGACCAGCCGGCACACAACGCTCTGAACGCAACAGGGTCTCTGCTAGCAGGCTGTGCCCCCCGACCAATGGCAGAAACTGCTTGGGCAGCGCCTGCCGCGAGATCGGCCACAAACGGGTCCCTGAACCGCCGGACAAGATCACTGGCTGAATTGAGCGGATATTAGCTGCGGATGGATCGGGCATCGGTAGTTCAATCTGCTTGAAACGCACTGGATTCGTTGGACGCGAACTTAACCCATAGCGCGGCCGGGAACTCAACCGCGCTATTCCCCAACGCGGCAATTGGCTAATCGGGTTGCTGGGAGGGCAGAGGCTCCACTATAGACCGTATGGAAATTGGCCGACCCGGCGCGGCCGCCTCCAACGGCGGTCCGGCGGCCAGATCGGCATCTCTATAGCGGAATAGTCAGATCATGGCTGTATTGATCACCGGCGCGGCGGGCTTTATCGGCATGCATGTCGCCGAGGCGCTGTTGGCTCGAGGCGATGAGGTTATCGGCGTCGATACCTTGAACGCCTACTACGATACGCGGCTGAAGCAAGCGAGACTGGATCGCCTGACGCAACACGCCGGCTTCAGCTTTAGCAAGACGGATGTCGCCGACCCTACTGCCATCGTCGATCTCATCGCCGGCCGCCCCGAAGCCACCCGGATCATTCACCTAGCCGCGCAGGCAGGCGTGCGCTACTCGCTGAAAGCTCCGTTCGACTACATACGCGCCAACGTTCTTGGCCAGACCGCCATGCTGGAAGCGGCCAGAGCGCTGCCGAAGCTAGAGTGCTTCATCTATGCCAGTTCCTCGTCCGTCTATGGCGCGAATACCAAGGTGCCGTTTGCCGTGATTGACCGGGCGGACAAACCTGTGTCGCTCTATGCGGCCACGAAACGATCCGGCGAACTGATCGCAGAATCCTATCACCATCTTTACGGCTTACCGATTACAGGTCTGCGGTTTTTCACGGTGTATGGTCCCTGGGGGCGACCAGACATGGCCTACTACCTGTTCACGAATGCAATCACCGAGGGGATCCCCCTGACACTTTACGATGGCGGTCGCCCGCAGCGTGATTTCACTTACATCGACGATATCGTGGCAGGAATCCTGGGGGCCGTGGACGCAACGCCCGAAAGCCGACACCAAGTCTACAATCTGGGCAACAACAGAACAGAGACAGTAACAAAGTTGGTTGAGACCATCGAAAAGGCCGTCGGGCGAAAAGCACTTGTCGAGGCGGCACCTCTGCAGCCAGGCGACGTGACGCGCACCTACGCTGACATCGACACTAGCCGTCAAGAACTGGGCTTCGACCCAAAGACAACTCTCGAAGAAGGTATCCCACGTTTCGTGGCGTGGTACCAAGCGACAGACGGCGGAAGGTTCGTTCGCCGCTCGACTTGACCGAAGCGAAGTGCCGCCGCACCCTCGGTCCATGGCTCGCTATTTCGCCGAATCCGCTTTGTTGGCCGACGGATGGGCCGAGGCTGTCCTGTTTGACGTCGACGAACTGGGGTTTATCGCCGGCATCCATACCGATCTCGAACCTGACGCCGATACAGAGAAGCTCTCAGGTTCGGTCATCCCAGGGCTCACCAACGCCCATTGTCACTCATGTTTGCGGGCCGTCGCGGGACGTCCGGATGCGTTCGCCACGCATAGCGGTGCGCTGCACACCTGGCGAACCAAAGCCAATGCTCTGCTGAATGACCTAGGGCCGGATGAGATCGAGGCCATCCACGCCCAGGCCTACCTGGAGATGGTTAAGCTAGGCTTCACGAACGTCGGCGAGGTTCAGTCGATTTTCCGAACGCCCCACGGCCAACACTACGCCGACACAACCGAGATATCGCAACGGATTATCGCCGCCGCCCACCAAGTCGGCATCCGCCTGACGCTGCTCCCCGCGCTGGATCGAGCAGGTGAGGCGGGCATGCGCGGAAGGCTGGATGTCGACGATCTGCTCGCCATGACCGGCTCTCTGCACGCCCAGTTCGGGGACGAGGCCAATCTGCGGATCGGATTGGCTGTTTGCTCCCTGCCTGCCGTGGGTCCAGAACATCTGGCGATGGCTGTGGCCGGCAAGCAGGCTCAATACGAGATGGCACCGATCCATCTCAGCCTGGCCGCCGATCTGCGAGATACCACCGAAATCGGCATGCTTTTGGACGACCGGCTCGTGGACTGGCTGTTGTCCGAAACACCAATCGACGGGAGATGGTGCCTGGTGCATGCCAGCCAGATAACACCAGAAGAAGCGACCCAACTTGCATCCAGCGACGCGGTGATAGCCTTATGCCCCATATTCTCATCCGCCCTGAACTTGGCCCCCTTCCCCATGGCCGCCTATCTCGCGGTGGGCGGCAATTTGGCGATTGGTGCAGGCGCACCGCTAACCGCGAGCCCATTTGAAGAGATCCGCGCGTTGATGGTGCGCTATCGGCTGATGGCAAAAGGGCCTGATCTGTTCAGCCGTTTGGTCTCTGGCGGCGGTCAAGCAACCGGGTCTGTCGAGACCGGACTTGCGACAGGACTGCCGGCCGATTGGTTGGTCTTGGACCGCGACCATCCCTCGCTCTTGGACGCCGAGAGTGACGCTATTCTGCAATCTTTGGTCTTTTCCGGCGGCGCAAATCCCGTCCGTGACGTCATGATTGGCGGAGAATGGGTCATCCGTGATGGGTACCACGCCGAGGAGGAACCCGTGCTCGACGCCTATCGAGACGCGATCAATCAGATCGAGCCCTAAAGAACCCGGTTCCCGGCCACCCAGACATTGCGAACGATCGGCAAGCCGTCGACCAGCTTCACCCGTATTAGGTCGGCACGCTTGCCGGGCGCGATGCTACCCCGATCGGCAAATCCGATCATCTCGGCCGGGTTGCGGGTTACCAAGGCGATAGCGTCGGGCAACCGCATACCGGCATCGTTGACCACCAAAAACGCAGCGTGCAGCAGGCTCTTAGGTGCGTAGTCCGACGAAAGCGCATCGAGTAGCCCATATTGTGCCAGCGTCATCGCCGCTACGTTCCCCGAATGCGAGCCGCCACGAACGACATTCGGCGCCCCCATGACGACCCGAATTCCTGCTTCTCGCGCCCTTCGCGCTGCAATATCGGTGGTCGGGAATTCTGCGATCGAAATGCCATCGGCGACCGCTTCGGCAATGTGCGCTTCTGTTGCATCGTCATGACTGGCGACGGGCAGCCCTCTTTCGCGGCCCCATCTCAAGACAATCTCCCGATGACGGTGGGCGACATCATCTTGCGTCGCGCGAAGCTGGGCAATCTCGCGATCGACATCGCGCTCTGGTGTCCCCGCGCGCATTCGAAAGCGCCGAAACGACTCAAGATCGCTGAACTGCCTTTGGCCCGGCGTGTGGTCCATGACCGAGAACATGCGCAAAAGCGGATGATCGAGATAAGGCTCAGCCATATCGATGACGCCCCGGTCGGAGACTTCACAGCGTAGATGCAAGAAATGGTCGGCACGGAACAGATCATCCCTGCTGCCGCGATAGAGCGCGTCGATCGATTCCGCGATAATTTCGCGCCGCTCACCACCGCTGCGGTATTCGCCAACCGCAAGCGCATCCAACACGGTGGTGATTCCTGCACCAATCACCTGATTGTCGTGGGCGACCATTGCGGCAAGCGGGTGCGGCCAGCGCACGCCTGCGCGGGGCACAAGGTGCTTTTCCACATTGTCGGTGTGCAGTTCGACCAGGCCGGGCAGCAAAAAATCATCGTCGAAATCGATTGCCGAAGGGTCGGACGACACTGATTCGTCGATCTGCTGAATCTCACCGTCATCAACGCGCAAACTACCGGTCAGAATCGAATCTTCGGTGACGATGCGGGCATTGGTGACTACCAGGCCGGTCATTAAGTCAGCGTTCCTTTCCCGTGTGGTGGATTGGCTCTGGCTTGTGCAGTGACACTCGATTCGCGATCATATGCGCGAAACCCTCGCGATCACAGACGCATTGATCGCAAGCCTGTTGCCAGGATGACGCAAAATTTGGCTGCGGATTTCCCGTTAGGCAACCTCCCCTCAACGACGGACCGACTCTCATGGCGGACTACGACGAGAATACGGACAGCTATCAGGACTGGGCAAAGACCGACAGCCTCTACGCCTATGTGGAATGGCCCGTTTTCCTAGAAACTATCGGACCGGTGGCTGGCCTGAACATTCTTGACCTTGCCTGCGGCGAGGGGCGCCTGTCGCGCGTTTTGATGGAACGCGGTGCCAATTCGGTCATTGGCCTCGACATCTCAGGCGAGATGATCGCACGAGCCTTGGAGCAGAATGAACCGGGTGGACCAGGCCCCTACTATCCTGGCCTAAGCTATCGTCAGCTAGACGCTCGCGACGAGACGTTTGCGCTGGCTTCGCCCGTCGACCTGGTGACGGCGCTCTATCTCCTGCACTACGCTGCGGATCTCGACGAACTGGGACAGATGTGCCGGCTCATTGCGAGAAACCTGAAGCCGGGCGGCCGGTTTGTTACCTTTACTGTCAGTCCGGAAAGCCGCTTTGAGCCCCAAGAGCCGAGGTTGGAGCAGCTGTTCGGTTTTCGCTACGACCCCGTCGCGCCGCCGGAATACCGGTTAGTCATCGGCGAACTGCAGGTCCCGTTGTGGCAGTGGACGAAGCAAGAGCACGAGGACGCCCTGCATCAAGCCGGTCTTAGAAACGTCAGATGGCACAAACTAGCCTTGGCGGCGGATCAGCTCGATCTGACACCAAAGGTCCAGTGGTATCTCGACAACCCCTGCTGCATCGTTCTGAGCGCGGAGAAACCGGTTTGATCGGCCCAGCTGTTGTTGAGCTTAAGCGTTGACGATTCCCGATGAAATGAAGCCGCCTCGCGCCAGGACATTCCGGGTATCCACGATCAGAGGGACCCGATCAACCAACAGCTGATAGTCGACATCGTCGTGGTCGGTGACAATGATCGCCGCGTCGAAGCCCGACAGTGACGCGTCGTCCCGCCACGAAAGAACGGGATGCCCCTCCAGTTCAGGGTAATGGCGAAGAGGCGGAAGGGCTTCAATGTAAGGGTCAATGAAAGCGATCTCAGCCCCCCTCGCCATCAGCAGTTCAGAGATCTTCAACGCCGGGCTCTCTCTGGTATCGCCGACATTCTTCTTGTAGCCCACACCGACAATGAGGATTTTGGCGCCCTTCAACCCACGCTCAGCTTGGCTGTCCAACGCACGAGCTAGCTTTTCGACCACGTAGGACGGCATGGCGGTGTTGACTTCGCCCGCCAACTCGATGAAGCGGGTCGCGATATCGTATTCGCGCGCTTTCCAAGTGAGGTAGAATGGGTCGATCGGAATGCAGTGTCCGCCGAGGCCAGGGCCCGGGTAAAAGGGCATGTAGCCGAATGGCTTGGTTTTTGCGGCCTCGATGACCTCCCAGATGTCTACCCCCATCGCATCGAAGACAACTTTCAGCTCGTTCACCAATGCGATGTTGACGGCACGAAAGATGTTCTCGGTCAGCTTCACCGCCTCTGCCGTATCGGGCGACGATACGGGCACGGTGCGCGGCACGATCCGATCGTAAAGGCCGACGGCGAGCTTCAGCGCCAAGTCGCCATCGGCGCCAACCACCTTCGGGATCGATGCGGTCGAATGATCGATGTTTCCCGGGTCTTCACGCTCGGGCGAATAGGCCAGAAAGACGTTTTCGCGGGATTTGAGACCAGCGGCTTCGAGCAGCGGCTTGATCTCCCCCGTGGTCGTGCCTGGATAGGTCGTGGATTCAAGCACAACGAGGCAACCCGGACGAAGATGCTGCGCGATTGAGCGGGTGGTCTCGCATACATAGGACAGGTCCGGCTCGCGGTGCCGGGTAAGCGGTGTTGGCACGCACAGGATCGCGACGTCCAACTCCGCGCAAGCCGCGAAATCGGAGGTGGCCCGAAACCGACCCGAGGTCGCCATAGCGGCCACATCACTTTCAGCAATATGAGCGATGTACGAACGGCCAGCGGCCAATTCATCAACCTTGCTCCAGTCGATATCGATGCCAACGACAGGAAAACCCTGCGACGAAAATGCGATCGCCAGTGGCAAACCGACATAGCCGAGCCCCACGATGCCGATTGTCGCGGTACCGGAACTGATCCGATCGGCCAGACTGCCGTAATGACTGTTAGGAGATTGCGCTGGCTCCGCCATCTGAAGGCCCTGAACAACGATCTTACTTGGACCCGGGTGGGTACCACGTTGAGACCAAGGCGGTCGAGAGTTGGGCGGCCCGTCAATCAACGCTGGACCTGGCAGAGTTGTTATGCTGGGTTCGCGCGCACCATTTGGATTGGCCATGAAGGCGGTCCTGCGCGAACGCTTGAAACAGGAGAGTATTGGCGCGTGTTACGAAGTTTGAATCTCAATCGCCGTGTTTTTTTCAGCCTTTTCGGGAGCTTGTTTCTTCTCATGACCACCGCCGCCAACGGCCAAGAGGCCGACTTGGAAAACCGTATCTATTTGGACCTGGAAGATGGCCGCGTCGTTATCGAACTGCGACCGGACCTGGCCCCGCAGCATGTGGACCGCATCCGCACCCTGACCCGTGAGGGGTTTTACGACGGCATCATCTTTCACCGGGTCATCGACGGCTTCATGGCCCAGACAGGTGACCCGACCGGAACGGGCAGAGGCGGCTCAGACCTGCCTGATTTGCCTGCCGAATTCAGCGATGCCCCGTTTGAGAGAGGTACGATCGGCATGGCTCGCGCGGCAAGTCCGGACAGTGCCAACAGCCAGTTTTTTATAGGTTTTGATCGCGCCGCATTCCTGGACGGCCAGTACACCGTATGGGGCCAGGTGGTCGAGGGCATGGAATTTGTAGACGAAATCGAGCGTGGAGAGCCGCCGGCACAGCCCGACCAGATCATTCGTATGCAGGTTGCCGCCGACGTTGAATAAGATCGTGACGGCAAGGAGCTGATCATGATCGGGATCGCGGACACCAAGCTAACCGAAGCCGAGATCGGCGCTGCGGTCGAAGTCCTCAAAAGTGGAATGTTGCGCCAAGGGCCGCAGGTCGCGTCCTTTGAGAAGGAGTTTGGCCGCTTTGTAGGGGCCCGGCATGCAATTGCGAACGTAAACGGCTCCACGGCATTGCATATAGCGTTCGCCGACTTCCTGGAGCCGGGCGACGAGGTGTTGGTACCCTCCTTCACCTTCATTTCCACCGCCACCATGGTGATCGCGGCGGGCGGCGTGCCCATTATGTGCGATGTCGACCCAGCGACGTGGACGATCGATCTCGCCGACGCAGAATCCCGCGTCACTGAGCGAACGCGCGCGATCGTTCCGGTCCATCTCTTCGGTAATGTTTGCGATATCGAAGCCGTCCAGGACTTGGCAGGACGCCATAATCTGAAAATTGTCTGGGACGCTGCCCAGGCCCATGGCGCTACATATGACGGCCATGGCGTCGGCGGGTTTGGCGACTATGTCACCTACTCGTTCTATCCGAGCAAAAATATGTTCGTCGGTGAAGGCGGTGTGACCTGCACCCAAAATGCCGACAGTGACCGACAGCTGCGGTTGCTGCGCGAACACGGCATGCCGGAGCGCTATTTGCACACGGTCCTAGGCTACAATTATCGAATGACCGACATCACAGCAGCGATTGGGCGCGAGCAGCTCAAGCGCCTGCCGGCGATGCTGGACCGCAGGCGGAAAAACGCCGATCGACTTCTCGCAGGGCTGGCCGGAACGCCCGGATTGACCCTGCCAATCATCGCCCCCAAGGCGGGCCATGCCTGGCACCAGTTCTGCGTCTTGGTGGACGAGGCCGCATTCGGTCGATCACGCGACGGTCTTTCCGAGTTTTTGCGCGACAACGGCGTTGGCAGCGCCGTCCATTACCCGCGCGGTCTTCATCAGCAGCCGGTCTTCATTGAACGATATGGCGAAATGAGCCTGCCCGTTACCGAAGATCTGGCCGCTCGGATTTTGGCACTGCCCGTCCATCACGGCCTTTCCGATAGTGATATCGACCGGGTGGTCGAGGCTGTTCGAATTGGTACAACACGTTGAGCTGCGGTAACGCGTTTTCACGCCGCTCACGCACCGAAGTGGGTAGCGTGAAACGTGTCGTTGCCGCGCTGCTGTTGACCATGGTCGCCGCCTGTATGCCAACACCAGACGACGGGTCAGGCGACCAGCCGCAAGCCGAAGCTCCCTGGCCCTATGACCCCGTCGCATTTGCGGCACAGACGGAAGGGATTGAACGCGGCATTGGCTTTCCCCTCGCCTCTGGAGCCGTTCCAACGCTCCATGAATTGGGGGTCCAATGGATCGCGGACATCGAACGGATTGACGTCACCGTCGCATTGGACGGGCAAAGACGACCGACGGCTACTGCGCTCGATGAACTGGCGGATTTTGGAGAGTTTTGCCTGCGCTACGGTACGCGGCTGTTGCGTCTTGCGGTTCCTGAGGAGGAATGGCCGCGAATTCGGCTGCTGACCCTAATTTACCGCCGCACCGACGAAAATGCGCCCATTCTGGCCACGGATCTGGGTTTTGGATTTCTTGCCTTAGGCGGGCGCTGCACCTTGGAACCGCCCTACCCCGCTGGCTTGGTCAGCCGCGCCCTGCGCCAAGCCCGAAGGCCGCTGGCAACCGCGACCAGGGTTAACTAGCCATTCGGGATGGTGGCAGAATCGGAGGTTTGCGTAAACCGCCGTTCGCCCATCGTTCCGCGTTAAGTGCAAAGCGCTCGATTGACACTACTTGGCCGAGGGTGATAATCGCCGCAACAGCAACCGGCGCCATGGATTGAAGTGCGCCCGCTTGAATGCCGACAATCTCGGCAAAATCAAAACAGGGAGTTTCCTTATGAAAAAGCTTATTGGCGCATCCGTTATGGCGATCGCTGCGTCGACCGCCTTTGCGACCAGCGCCGGCGCCCAGACGTTGATTTTTTGCTCCGAGGGCAGCCCGGAGAACTTCAGTCCGGCGCTCTCCACTGCTGGCACGACCTTCACCGCCAGTTCCACGCCGATCTATAATCGGCTAGCTCAGTTCGACCGCGGCACCACGTCGGTAATCCCCGGCCTGGCGGAGAGCTGGGACGTCTCCGATGACGGCCTGACCTACACGTTCAATCTGCGTGAGGGAGTACCGTTCCACTCCACCGGCTATTTCACACCGTCACGCGACTTCAACGCCGACGACGTCATGTTCTCGTTCGAGCGCCAGCTCGATACCGAGCATCCGTTCCACAATATCTCCGGCGGCACCTATACCTATTTCAATGGCATGGGCATGGGCGATCTGATCGAGTCGATCGATCGTGTCGACGACTACACGGTTCGCTTCAACCTGACCCAGCCCGTCTCGCCGTTCCTGTCGAACCTGGCAATGGATTTCGCGTCGATCTACTCAGCAGAGTACGCCGAGCAGATGATGGATGCGGGAACCCCGGAGCAGCTTGATCTGCAGCCGATCGGCACTGGCCCCTGGGTGTTCCAGGCCTATCAGCGCGACGCGGTCATCCGGTACTTGCGCAACAACGATTATTGGGGCGGCCCGGCCGGGGTCGAGAACCTAATCTACTCCATCACGCCAGACCCGCAGGTGCGCTACCAAAAGCTGCTGGCCGGCGAATGCCACATCATGGCCTATCCGAACCCGGCCGATTTGGAGCAGATGGAGGCCAATGAGGACGTCAATGTGATGACCCAGGAAGGTCTCAATGTCGGCTACCTCGCCTTCAATACCGAGCGCGAACCGTTTGACAATCGCGATGTGCGCGAGGCGCTCGCTATGGCCGTCGACCGCCAGGCCATTCTCGATGCGGTGTTCCAGGGCGCTGGACAGATCGCGACCAACCCGATCCCGCCGACCATGTGGTCGTGGAACGGCGAGGTGGTGGATCATGAATACGATCCCGACGCGGCTCGCGCGCTTTTGGCCGAAGCCGGTTATCCGGATGGGTTTTCGACAGACATCTGGGCGATGCCCGTGCAACGGCCCTATAACCCCAACGCCCGCCGGATGGCTGAACTGATCCAGGAGGACTGGGCCCAGATCGGCGTCGACGCCGAAATCATCAGCTATGAATGGGGCGAGTACCTACAGCGTAGCCGTGATGGCGAGCATGACACAGTCCTGCTCGGCTGGACGGGTGACAATGGCGACCCTGACAACTTCCTCAACGATCTATTGGGCTGCGCGGCAGCAGAGGTCGGCAACAACCGCGCCCGCTGGTGCCATGAGCCATTCGAGAGCCTGATTCAGGAAGCGCGCACGATCTCCAATCAGGACGAGCGCACGCCGCTTTATGAGCAGGCTCAAGCGGTCTTCAAAGAAGAGGTTCCGTGGCTGACGGTAGCCCACTCCGTTGTGTTCGTGCCGATGCGCAGCGAGGTCGAAGGCTACATCATCGATCCACTCGGTTCGTTCGGCTTTTATGAAGTGACGCTGGCCGAATAGTCGACCCTTTGCCGTCAGTGAGACCGTCGCGGGAAACCTAAGAACGGGTTTCCCGCGACTACCTTCTGGCGCAAGGCGTTTGTGTAATGCTGTCCTTTGTTCTCCGTCGGCTAGGCGTCGTCATTCCTACTTTCTTCGGCGTGACGATTCTCGCCTTTGCGCTGATCCACATGATTCCTGGCGATCCCATCGTGGTGATGGCCGGCGAGCGGGGCATGTCAGATGAACGTCACGCCGAACTCGCTGCTCAACTCGGCATCGACCGCCCGCTCATCGAGCAATATCTGGCCTATATCGGCAATGTTCTGACCGGCAATTTGGGCGAATCCTTCGTCAGCCGAACGCCCGTGTTGACGGAGTTTCTTGAGCTATTTCCGGCGACGCTGGAACTCTCCATCTCCGCCATGCTGATCGCCGTGGTTCTTGGCCTACCTGCCGGCATTATCGCCGCAATCAATCGCGGCAAATGGCCGGACCACACGCTGATGGGCGCGGCGCTCACCGGCTATTCGATGCCCATCTTTTGGTGGGCCCTAATCCTGATCCTCGTATTCTCCGGCTATCTCGGCTGGACGCCGGTCACCAACCGTATCAGCCTGCTATACTTCTTTGAGCCGGTAACCGGCTTCATGCTGATCGACTCCCTGCTGTCCGGCCAGCCAGGCGCATTCTGGTCAGCAGTACACCATTTGATCCTCCCGGCGACCGCGCTGGCGACGATCCCAATGGCCGTGATCGCACGTATGACCCGTTCGTCGATGCTCGAGGTCTTGTCCGACGACTACATCCGGACGGCACGGGCAAAGGGGCTGTCGCCTCGTCGCGTGATCGGCATCCATGCCCTTCGCAACGCCTTGATCCCCGTCATCACGGTGATTGGGTTACAGGTCGGAGCCTTGTTTGCAGGCGCGATCTTGACCGAGACCATCTTCGCATGGCCAGGCATCGGCAAATGGCTGGTCGAATCCATCTCAAGGCGCGACTATCCGGTCGTCCAAGGCGGCATCCTGCTCGTCGCAACAACGGTGATCCTGGTCAATTTGACGGTCGATATTCTCTATGGGGTCGTCGATCCACGCATTCGGCGACGTGGCTGAGACCGTGAGCGTCGATACTTCCAACAGCCAAGGATCCAACGCTACTGCGTCCACCGCCGATGGCGTGGAGAAAGCGCCACATCCGCTGCTTGAGTTCTGGCTGGCGTTTTCGGAAAACAAGGGCGCGCTGGCTGGCCTGATCTTTATCGTCATCGTCGCTTTGGCTGCAGTTCTCGCCCCGCAGGTTGCGCCCCACCTGCCGCAGACCCAATTCCGCGACGCACTGCTGCAGCCGCCGGTTTGGTACGCCGATGGGACTTGGCAATTTATTCTGGGCACTGACGATCTCGGACGAGACATCCTGTCCCGCATCATCTATGGCGCTCGCCTGTCGCTGACGATCGGCGTCATCGTGGTGACGCTCTCGCTGGCGACGGGCATCATTTTGGGCCTTACCGCCGGTTTCTTCCGCGGCTTTGTCGAGGCCATAATCATGCGGTTGATGGACGTGATCATGTCCGTCCCCACGCTGCTGCTGGCCATCGCGATCGTCGCCGTGCTGGGACCGGGACTGGAAAACGCCATGATCGCGGTGGCGATCGTCGTCCTGCCCAGCTACACGCGCCTGACGCGGGCATCAGTGATCGCCGAGCGCGGCAAGGTCTATGTCACCGCGTCCAGCGTCGTCGGTGCCGGCCTTTTGCGCCAGATGTTCGTGAACGTGCTGCCCAACTGTATGGCGCCCTTAATCGTGCAGGCAACGCTCGGCTTTTCGACAGCGATCCTCGACACGGCCGCGCTCGGCTTCCTGGGCCTTGGCGCCCAGCCGCCAACACCTGAATGGGGCACATTGCTGGCCGAGTCTCGGCAGTTCATGCAGCGGGCCTGGTGGGTTGTGACGTTCCCGGGCCTTGCGATCCTATTCACTGTGCTGTCCTTCAACCTGATGGGCGACGGGCTGCGCGACGCCCTTGATCCCAAGCTGAAGCGTTAGCGCCATGGCGTTGCTCGAAGCTCAAAATCTCACTGTCCGGTTCGGCTCTTTCCACGCCGTCAGCGGCTCGTCCTTCACGATCGATCAAGGCGAGGTGCTGGGCATCGTGGGTGAGAGCGGGTCGGGCAAGAGTGTCAGTATGCTCGCCCTCATGGGTCTCATCCCTTTCCCCGGCGAGGTGACCGCCGACAGACTCGCATTCGATGGCCACGACATCCTGACCATGCGGCCGCGCAAGCGGCGGGAGATCACCGGCAAGGATGTCGCGATGATCTTTCAGGAGCCGATGACGAGCCTGAACCCATGCTTCACCGTCGGCTTTCAACTGGTTGAGGCCTTGCGCGTCCATCAGGGCGGACGACGGCGGGAATTGCGCGAGCAGGCGATCGCCCTGCTGGACGAGGTCGGTATTCCCGACCCGAAGAAGCGCATCGGCAACTTCCCACACCAGATGTCCGGCGGCATGAACCAGCGCGTGATGATCGCGATGGCCATCGCCTGCCGGCCCAAGCTGCTAATCGCGGACGAGCCGACCACGGCTTTGGACGTGACCATTCAAGCCCAGATCTTAGACTTGCTGTTGAGGTTGCAGCAGGACCAGGGCATGGCGCTGATCCTGATCACGCACGATATGGGCGTGGTCGCCGAAACCGCCCAGCGCGTCAATGTCATGTATGCTGGCGAATTGGTCGAGGAGCGCAACGTCGAGCAGCTTTTCTCAAATCCGCGCCACCCCTATACCAGCGCACTTCTGGAGGCCCTGCCCGAACGGGCCGCCGGACGGAAGCGACTTCCTACCATCCCTGGCGTCGTACCAGGGCCGTTCGACCGCCCCCATGGTTGCCTGTTCAATCCCCGTTGCAGCCGGGCCGACGCGGAATGCCATGTCGGGCACCCTCAGTTAACCGATGACAGCAACGGTCGGGTGCGCTGTTTTCATCCGATTGACGCCGAGGAAACGGTTCCGGCATGAGCGCCCCCCTGCTCTCTGCCCAGAACCTAAGCCGGCATTACGAGGTCGGCGGTGGTCTGCTACGCGGCAGTACGACGCTGAAGGCCCTAATCGACGCGTCGTTCACCCTCGATAGCGGTAAGACTTTGGCAGTGGTCGGCGAATCCGGCTGCGGCAAGTCGACCCTTGCGCGCCTTGTGACGATGATCGAGCCGCCCACTGGCGGTTCGTTGACGATCGACAACATTGATGTCCCGAGTGCAACCAAGGAGCAGCACAAATCCTTGCGCCAAACCGTTCAGATCATATTCCAGGATCCGTATGGTTCGCTGAACCCGCGCAAGAAGGTCGGTTCGATCCTTGAGGAGCCGCTTAAGATCAACACCGACATGTCAGCGCGCGACCGCAGGCATGCGGCGCAAGACATGCTGTCGAAGGTCGGGCTGCGCCCAGAGCACTACAATCGCTACCCACACATGTTCTCCGGGGGCCAGCGTCAGCGTATCGCCATTGCCCGTGCGCTGATGCTGCGCCCGCGCATCCTGGTGGCCGACGAGCCGGTTTCGGCGCTCGATGTCTCGATCCAGGCCCAAGTCCTAAACCTGCTGATGGATTTGCAGGCGGAGTTCGATCTCGCGTACCTGTTCATCTCTCACGGTCTAAGTGTTGTCGAGCACATCTCAGACGACGTGATGGTCATGTATCTCGGCCGCCCCGTCGAGCATGGCAGTAAGACATCCATTTTCTCCAGCCCGAAGCACCCCTACACCAAGGCATTGCTGGCAAGCACGCCGTTCGTCGACCCGACTAGGAGGGCCGAACGGGTCGTGTTGAAGGGCGAGTTGCCGTCACCCCTGAACCCACCGTCAGGCTGCGCCTTTCACCGCCGGTGCCCCTATGCAACCGATCGCTGCTCTTCAGAAACGCCCGAGCTACGGGACGTCGACGGGCGCCTCGTTGCCTGCCATCATGCCGAGCAGGTGGGATAGCGAGAGATTTGCGCTGTATGACGGCCCAGCTTGAGATCGATCACGTCTTCGTATTCACTCCGCCAGGGGCGGAGCAAGAAGTCGGCAGGCTGACCCAGTCCGGCATCGTCATCAATGACCGATTGCGGCATGTCGGCCAAGGAACCGCAAACGCCTGCTGTTTCTTCGACAACGCCTATCTGGAGTTGCTTTGGGCGATCGATGATGCCGAGTTGGCGTCGCCTGGCGTTGTCAGGACAAGACTGGCCGAGCGATCCCGTTGGCGAGAAACCGGAGCCTCACCGTTCGGCATCGCGGTTCGAACAGTTGATGGTGGTGAGTTGCCCTTTGAGACTTGGCGCTATCAGGCTCCGTTCTTTCCCGATGGCGGCTCGCTTCCTGTTGCGACTGCAAGCGACGATCCGCGCCAACCGATGCTGTTTCGTTCGCCCAGTTCGATGCGGCCAGACCAGTGGCGATCGGATCGGCCGAAAGACCGACAGGTAACGGGTGGATACTCTGAGATTACCTCCGTCGAGCTTAGCTACCCAGACACGGTAAAACCTGACCCGGTGTTCCTGCAATTGGCTTCGGGCGGTATGCTCTCGCTGGGGAACAACTCAGTCGGTCCGACAATGACCCTGAACATTTCCCACAAGGACCCGAGCCGTTCTCTTAAGCTCCGTCTGCCGAGCTGCGAACTTGTGGCTTAGCGACTGCGGCAACGCCGATCGAACTGGAGAGTGCCGATGAGGACGTTGGGTGCGCTGATCTTTCCCGGCTTCGAATTGCTCGACATGTTTGGTCCGCTAGAGATTTTTGGTCTGTTGAGCGACGAGATCGAGATCCAGATGGTCGCCGAGCAACCGGAACCCGTACCCAGTGGCGGTGGCCCCAGGACCGCCATCGATGACCTAATTGCAAACCAGGACGAGTACGACATCATTCTTGTCCCTGGCGGAGGCGGAACACGCCGGGAGATAGGCAACCAGGCGTTGCTGGATTGGATTGTCAGGGCATCTGCGAACGCCGAGCTGACCAGCAGCGTCTGTACCGGCAGCGCCCTGCTCGCCAAGGCCGGGGTGCTTGACGGCCGCAAGGCCACGACCAATAAGGCCTCCTATCAATGGGCCACGTCACAAGGCCCTAACGTGAAATGGCAAGCGCAGGCGCGCTGGGTCGAAGACGGAAAGTTCTGGACCTCATCGGGCGTCTCGGCCGGAACCGACATGGCGCTCGCCATCGTCGACAGACTGTTTGGTCGGGACGTCGCCGAGAAGGTAGCGACCATTGCCGAATATGACTGGCACCGTGACCCTGCTTGGGACCCATTCGCTAAAATCCACGGCCTGGTTTGACAGATCAATGGGTCGCCTTAGCCCATTTGACCTCAGCTTATGGCGACGTCTGTTGTTGAACCCCAGCGCCGCTCTAGTTATGAAACTGAAATGAGCCCGCAAAAGAGACAAATGACGCCATGACCATGCTTCGGGAATTCCTCAAGATGGAGGCTGCCGGCGGCATCCTGCTGGTAATTGCGGCCCTCTTGGCGTTGGTGCTGGCTAACTCGCCGTTAGCCGGACTCTATAACGGCTTCCTGGACACCCCGGTTCAGATCCAGGTCGGGGCGCTCGTCCTGGCCAAGCCCTTGTTGCTTTGGATCAACGACGGGCTGATGGCGATCTTCTTCTTCCTCATCGGCCTGGAAATCAAACGCGAAGTGCTGGAAGGCGAGCTGTCATCCCGCGAGCGGGCCGCCCTACCAGCGGTTGGCGCGGTGGGTGGCATGGTGGTTCCGGCGGCAATCTATGTTGTTATCAATCTGGGAGCCGAAGCCGATACGATGAACGGTTGGGCCATTCCAGCTGCAACCGATATCGCCTTTGCGTTGGGAGTTCTCTCGCTGCTAGGCCCGCGCATTCCATTGTCGCTTAAGGTGTTCTTGCTCGGGCTCGCCATCATCGATGATCTAGGTGCGATCATCATTATCGCCATCTTCTACACGGCCGACTTGTCTGTTCTGTCACTGCTGTTGGCGTTGGTCGGACTGGTCGGGCTCTTCCTCCTCAATCGGCTGAAGGTCTTCATCCTCACCCCGTATATACTGATCGGCATTTTCATCTGGGTCTGTGTCCTGAAGTCAGGTGTTCATGCCACACTCGCCGGCGTGGCGCTGGCCATGTTCATCCCGTTGAAGCCTAAAGAACCGGGTGCAGTCTCGTTGCTCAAAGACCTGGAGCATCGACTGCATCATTGGGTGGCATTTGGCATCATGCCGCTATTTGCATTCGCCAATGCCGGCGTCTCCTTCGCCGGTATGACGCCAGCCAGCCTGCTCGAACCCGTTCCACTGGGCATCTTGCTCGGCTTGTTCGTCGGTAAACAGCTAGGCGTCGTAGGATGTGTATACGGTGCGATCAGACTGGGTTGGTGCCAGCTTCCCGCCGGCGTAAGCTGGCCCGCCTTCTATGGCGTTTCGATGCTTACGGGCATCGGCTTTACCATGAGTCTGTTCATCGGGACGTTGGCTTTCGAGACGACCGAACACAGCGCTGGTATCCGGCTGGGCGTGCTAGGTGGTTCGCTCCTTTCCGGTGTGCTTGGGTACTTGCTGCTGCGCTTTTCAACCAGCGTACCCGAGCAAGTCCCCGAGGAGCCCGACGCAACGGATCTAAGCCAGCAATCGGCAGGTAAACCGGCCGAATAGTGCCAAAACGATCCTGCGGGGACATCGGCGTCACGATAGATTTAAGAATGAAACCTCTTGACGTTTTCGTGCAAAACGAGAGGCTGTTTCATATCTGAGTCGGAAACGGAGCGTCACAATGTCCAGACGGTTGGCTGCGGAGTTCCTGGGCACCCTTTGGCTCGTGCTTGGCGGCTGCGGGGCCGCAATGTATGCCGCGGCGTTTCCAGATGTCGGTATCGGCTTGCTTGGGGTCGCGCTGGCTTTCGGTCTGACCGTGTTGACCATGGCCTACGCGGTTGGAGGGATCTCCGGAGGCCACTTCAACCCTGCCGTAACACTCGGTCTGGTCGCCGCGGGCCGGCATTCAGCGGCTGATGCTATTCCATACATTGTTGTTCAGGTTTTAGGGGCCATTGCGGCAGTCGCCATTCTCCACGTGATAGCGACTGGGACTGAGGGCTTCGACGTTGCAACGGCAACCTATGCCTCCAATGCGTTCGGCGACGGTTCCCCAGGTGGCTATGACATGAGATCCGGCTTCGTCATGGAAGCGGTGATGACCTTCTTCTTCCTTCTGATCATCGTCGGGGCGACTCACCCGAGGGTTCCCGCCGGCTTTGCGCCAATCGCCATTGGTCTTGGACTGACCCTCATCCACCTGATCTCGATCCCGGTGACCAACACATCCGTCAATCCCGCGCGGTCCACAGGCCCGGCCCTATTTGCAGGCGGCATCTATCTCAGCCAACTATGGCTGTTTTGGCTGGCACCGATCATTGGAGGTGTCGTTGCAGGGCTTGTGAGCCGCTGGCTGCAAGGCAATGGATCTTCTGACGAGAGCTAGTCGGCTGAGGGTCAATCTCAGGCAAGAGATGGTGCCCAGGGACAGAATCGAACTGCCGACACGGGGATTTTCAGTCCCCTGCTCTACCAACTGAGCTACCTGGGCTGGCGCTGATTGCGCGGCGCCGATGAGAGGCGCGGGCTGGTGTATAGGGAATGGCCAGGTCGTTGTCCAGAACGGAGTTGCGGGCACCGCGTCTGGTAGAGTCTGGCGCGATTTTCGACCAAGAGCATGGACGCGGGCGAGCCCGCACGGCATGCTGGGCAAGTCACAATCCCGTAACCGATTCCGGAGCGCGACGCGATGCGCCTATCCCACATACTGGCTTTGATCCTGATCCCCGTCCTGGCGGCGTGCCAATCGACGCCGAGCGAGCCTCAGTTACCGACGATCGATGAATTCTACGGCTATTGGGAAGGCGAGACGACGAGCGTTAGCGACGGGCCGCCCCGCGCCGCTTTCGTATTGATCGAAGACGAGCCGGACGACGGGATTATGCTTCGTTGGCGTAACGTCAGCGTCGGGCTCGACGGGTCGATCATTCAACGCGAAGGAAATCTTGACTTTGTGGCGAACGAAGCCGGCTGGAGCGCAATTAACGAACCGCCAGGGGTTGGCGCTGTTGCAGTGTTCGATGAAGGCATCCTTACCGTTACCTTAATCGGTATCGACGACGATGGTCGGGTCGAGCGGCAAGTCTATGACCGTACGATCCTTCCCGGAGACATGCTGCGGGTTATCTATAACCGGTTTGTTGACGGCGAACTGCGGCGCACCATCGAGGCGGTTTACAGGCGAACCACCGAACCCGGCTCGGTCTAGAACGGCAAGACAAACCAAGGCGGCGGGCTGATCTCAACAGCCCGCCGTTTTTGTGCCTAATGTCATCAGATCTACAAATACTCTTGCACCTATCATCCACTTATTGAATGATCATTAACATGGTGGAGATCATCGAGATCGGCACCTGAACAAATCAATCAGGAGGGCGTGGAAAATGGGGGTTAAGGTCCTTGCGGCGGCATCGCTTGCCGCAATCATCGCCGTGCCGGCAATGGCACAAGACAGTTATCCTGACGGGCCGATCGATCTGATTGTGGCCTTCTCGCCTGGCGGCGGGACCGATGTCGCCGCGCGGGCAATTCAGCCTTACATCGAGGAAGAACTGGGCACCACGATCACCGTGGTCAACACGCCAGGCGCTGGCGGAGAGATCGGCTTTACCGAACTCGCCGAGTCGGATCCTGATGGTTATACGATCGGGTTCATCAATGTGCCGGCGATCTTCGCCTATTCCTTCGAGCGCGACACGCGGTACGACGTCAATAGCTTCACCCCGATCGCTAATTTGGTAACCGACCCGGGCATCTGGGCCGTGCGCTCAGACAGCGAGTTCGAGACCTTGCAGGATGTCATCGACTTTGCGGTCGAAAATCCGGGTGCGCTGCCGATCGGCACGACTGGATCGGTTGGTTCATCCGAACATCTGGCACTTTTGGTGGTTCAACAAGAAACCGGTTCTGCCTTCAGCCACGTGCCATTCGGTTCCACCGCTCCGATGCGCACCGCGCTGCTGGGAGGGCACATTCCGCTCGGCGCCTTCAATCTCTCCGAGGGCATCGAGTTTGCCCAGGAAGGCCAACTGCGCATTCTGGGCGTGATGTCCAGCGAGCGCAGCCCGATGGCACCGGACGTTCCGACCTTTATCGAGCAGGGCATCGAGGTCTTGGGCGGCTCGTCACGGGGCATCGCCGGACCCGCTGGCCTCTCCGACGAGGTCATCGCGACCTTGTCAGCGGCCATCGGTGCTGCGCTCGCCAACCCTGACTATGTGGCCGCCGCCGAAGCCGCCAACATACCGCTCGACTATATGGCGGCACCGGAATACGCCGCTTTTCTGACCAGCACCGATGCCGATTTGGCGGTCGTTTGGTCGGAGACCCCTTGGCGCGAATAAGCGCTGGCGATGAGAGGGTGGCGCCATTGGGGGATGGCGCTGCCCAATCATTGCGCCTGAGATAGAGAGATGCCCCAAAAGCAGGTCGAGATCGCGTTCTGCGCCGGGTTCTTGGCGCTGCTGATCGCGGGTTGGATATCGCTCGCCGACATTCCAGCCCAGGCGCGACTGTTCCCGCGCATGATCATCGGGTTTACCGCCTTCGTGACGCTGGCCATGGGCGTGCGCGCCTACCTGGCCCTGGGACGCGGCGACGGTGACCCGGCCTGGAAGATGTTCGAGCATCTAGGGCGCTGGGCCATCGCGGTCATTGCCCTGCCTGTCTACGTGCTCGGGGTCCAATCGATCGGCTACTTTACCTCGACGCTTATCTTCATTCCGGTGCTCGCATTCGTGCTGGGCTATCGCCGTCCCTTGGTTGCTATAGCCATCGCGCTAGCCTTCGATGTGATCATCTATGTCGTATTCATCACCGTGTTCGAGCGGCGGCTGCCGGCCGATATCGTGGTCGGTCTCTGAGGGGACGTATCGGTGGATCTATTCCTTGATGCCCTGATCGAAGTGCTGCGGCTGCAAAATCTGATCGCGATCATTCTCGGCACGCTGATGGGCATGGTCGCTGGCGCCTTGCCCGGCCTGACGGCCACCATGACCATCGCGATCCTGATCCCTCTGACCTTCTCGATGACGCCCCTGGTGGCGTTAGGCATGATGGCCGGGATCTACAATGGCGCCATGTATGGCGGGGCGATCCCAGCGATTCTGTTGAAGATCCCCGGCACACCGCCGTCGATCGTTACCACCTTCGACGGCAACCCGCTGGCCCAACAGGGCAAGGCTGGCTACGCGCTGAAAATCGCCTGCTGGTCGTCGGCGATCGGCAGCATCATTTCCGCCATCGCGCTGATCACCATCGCGCCGCAATTGGTCAAGGTCACCTTGCTGTTCGGCCCAGCGGAGTATTTCTGGGTCGCTCTGTTCGGCCTCAGCAGTATTGCCGTTCTGCTCGGCCGCGATCCAGTGAAGGGATTTGTCGCCGCCGGCATCGGTTTGCTGCTCAGTATGGTAGGCATCGACACGGTGTCCGGCCACGAGCGCTTTACCTTTGACAATCGATATCTACTCGATGGGTTGGAACTGCTGGTCGTCCTGACGGGGCTCTACGCAATCCCCCCTGCAGTTCATATGGCCGAACGTGGATTGAAGCGCGGGATGAGCGCGGACGATCTGCGGATGTCGCGCGGTTCCAGCATTTGGCGAGAGATTCCGCGGTTCATCCCGACCTGGATCCGCGCCGGTGTCATCGGTGTCATCGTCGGCATCTTGCCGGGAACGGGCGGGTCCATGGCAGCGTTTATCGCTTACAACGAAACACGGCGTGCCTCGAAAGAGCCGGAGAGTTTCGGTAAAGGCAATCCCCAGGGCGTTGCAGCGGCCGAATGCGGGAACAATGCAGACAATGCCGCCGCAATGATCCCAGCCCTAACGCTCGGCATTCCCGGCAGCGGTGTCGCCGCCGTGATCCTGGCGGGATTATTGGTCCATGGCCTGCAACCGGGACCTCAGTTGTTCCGTGAGAACGGCCTCATCGTATACGGCTTCATGATCCAAATGCTGTTAACGGGCGCGTTGCTGTTCGCTTTCGGCGGCGCCTTTGCCGCGCGGGTCTTCGCCCAGGTCCTACGCGTGCCGCCAATACTCTTGTCGCCCTTGATCATCTCGCTCGCGGTTGTCGGCATCTACACCTTAAACAACTCAATCTTCGAGGTCTGGCTGATGCTGGTCTTCGGAGCGCTCGGCTATGTGTTGGACCGGGTCGGTATTCCACTCGCGCCAGTCATCTTGGGCCTGATTTTAGGAAGCCTGGCAGAACAGCAATTCCGTCTGGCGCTTTTGATCTCCGGCGGCGATTGGACCGCGCTGTTTTCCTCGCTGGTCAGCTGGGTCGTGATCTTGCTGACTGCAATCGTACTGATCTACCCGGTTGTGCGCGCCTTTCTCGCCCGCCGCCGGCACGCCGAGACCTAACCGATGGCAGAATTCATCCTCAATCCCAGGTTGGTCACGGCAACTTTGCCTGTCGGCGATCTGCCGCTTTGCCGCGTCCTTGTGATGGACGATCACCGTTACCCATGGCTGCTGGTGGTGCCGCGCCTAAACGGCGTGGAGGAGTTGTGGGACCTTGAGGCAAATGACCGCGCAACCATGATGGATGAGGTCACGATATCGGCAAAGATACTGCGCGACCTGTTCGAGGCAAACCGGATCAACGTCGCCGATATCGGCAACCGCGCGCCGCAAATGCACATCCATGTGGTGGGACGCCGAACCGACGATGCGGCTTGGCCGAAGGTTGTCTGGTCGCGCCCCTATGAACATTGGACCGACCGTCAAGCTTTTGCAGATCGCCAGCACATTCTGCAGAAGGCCTTTTCAGCCCAAGCGCCCTTCACGCCCATCGGCCACCATGTCGATTCCGGTGTCGACAGGTTATAGGGTTTGAGATCATGAATTTGCGCCAACTGGAAGCCTTCTCAGCCGTCATGTCAGCCGGCAGCATCACCGGCGCCGCCCGTCTGCTTGACCGGTCCCAGCCTGCAGTCACGCGGTTGATCAAGGATCTTGAGACCAGTGTTGGCTTTACCTTGTTCGATCGGACGGGCCCGAGGGTGACACCCACCAGCAGGGCGCTGCAACTGCATGAAGAAGTAGAGCGGTCATTGATCGGACTGGGGCGCATCAAGGAACGGGCTGCAGAGATCGCGCGCGCGGAGGAGCGGGCTTTGCGCGTCGCCGCCATACCGGCGCTGGCAACGAGTCTGGTACCGGCCGCGCTGGCCCGGCTCCCAACATTGCCAGCCCAGGTCTCAATGCGTAGCACGTCAGCGGAGGAGATCATCCGGTCGGTCCTGGATCTGACTATTGACGTTGGTCTTGCTAGCTTGCCGATCGACCATCCCGGACTGAAATTGCATTGGGTAGTCGACGCGGGTTCCGTCGCGGTGTTGAGAGCTGACGATCCGCTGGCCAAGGCGCCTATCGTGGCCTTGGAACAACTGGCTGACCGGCGGGTGATCACCATGACGAACCCTTACCGGTTGCGCCGTCGGGTTGACCGCGCCTTGTCCGCAGCCGGCGTCGAACCAGCCCGGCGTTTAGAAACCAATGGCAGCATCTACGCCATGATCGCGGCGCGGCAAGGATTGGGCGTTGCGCTGGTCGAACGGATGACCGCGATTTCCGTGCCCATCGACGGCATCGTTGCGCGGCCAATCAACCACCACATCCCCTTTCTGTGGGGTGTGTTGACACCGGTCGCCAAGCCGCCGACGCCCTCGGCTCTCGCGCTGATCGAGGCGATGTCCGATGCCTTGCATGAAGCGATGCCCGATATGCGAAAACTGGATCCTAGAGCTGTCGACGTGCTGGGCGATGCGGTCTACGGCCCTGACATCGCTGAAGATCTGGTCGGTGGGGCGCTGGAATGACTCGCCAGGCGGACGAGCCTATAGGTCTTGACGGGCTGGAGCAGCGCCTTCGGCAGGATCTGGAGTGGCTGGACTATCCAGCAAAATCGTGGTGCCCGCCGCGCTATGCGGAAGGCCAACGCGTTTGGGATGTAATCATCGTCGGCGGCGGAATGTGCGGCCTCGCGGCCGCAGGCGCCCTAAAACGGGTCGGGCTCGACAATATCGCCATCCTGGATCGCGCCCGAGAGGGATTAGAGGGACCATGGATCACCTATGCCCGGATGGAAACGCTACGCTCGCCAAAGACACTAACTGGGCCTGCGCTTGGCCTTCCAGCGTTGACGTTTCGCGCATGGTTTGAAGCCCAATTCGGTAAGCAGGCTTGGGATCGCCTTGGCAAGATCCCTCGGCCGCAATGGATGGAGTATTTGGTCTGGTATCGTCGCGCGCTCGATTTGCCAGTCCACAATGGTGTCGAAGTTACTGCGATTACGAGTCGGCCGGATGGAATGTTCGACTTGGCCCTGAATCCAGACGCCGGATTGGGCAAAATGATTGCAGCACGCCGTATTGTCCTAGCCACCGGTCGCGACGGTTTGGGCGGCCCGTATCTGCCTGCCTTCGTACACAAGATTGACAGGCGGTTCTGGGCTCATTCGGCTGACAATATCGATTTCGACGGTCTTGCCGGCAAACGCGTGGCAGTGATCGGCGCGGGCGCATCGGCGATGGACAATGCCGGCGAAGCGCTGGAGGCCGGTGCAGCAAGCCTAGACATGCTGATCCGGCGCAAATCCATGCCCCGCATCAATAAGATGACCGGCATCGGCAGCCAGGGAGTCGTCCATGGGTTCGTCGGTCTGCCGGACGAATGGAAATGGCGGTTCCTAGACTATGCCTTCAAGGAGCAAACTCCACCGCCGCGCGAGAGCACGCTGCGCGTCTCGCGCCACCCCAATGCCCGGTTTCATTTCGGTTGCCCCATTACGAGCCTGGGGGAGGTCGATGGCGCCCTTGTCGCCGCGACGCCGAAAGGACGGTTCGATTTCGATTTCATCATCTTCGGCACCGGCTTCTTGGCGGATCTGTCGCTGCGGTCGGAACTGAACGAGTTCGCGCCCCATATCCGGCTATGGTCGGACCGTTACACACCGCCCGCCGACGAAGAGAATGAAGAACTGACCGCCTTCCCAGATCTGGGGCCTGTCTTCGAGTTCCGCGAGCGCGTGGCGGGTGTCTGCCCGGCCCTTAACCATCTCCATTGCTTCAACTTCCCGGCAACACTGAGCCACGGCAAGCTGTCCGGCGACATTCCGGCCGTCAGCGAAGGCGCAGAACGATTGGCACGAGGCATCGCACGGTCCTTGTTCGTCGAAGACAGGGCGCAGCATTTTGAGAATCTCCAGGCCTATGATACGCCCGAACTGCTCGGTGACGAATGGCAGGACGCCGAGGAGCTGACCGCGCTACACGCGACCAGATAGCGCTGGAACTAGGCTGCCCGCTGGAGATGGAAGTGGAAATCATCAGACCCAACATCGCCCACAAAGCCGGGCGCGACCAAGATCAACTGATCATTGGCCTGGCTCAAATCGCACCGGTTTGGCTGGACCGTGAGAAGACGCTGACCAAGGTCCTGCCTCAGATTCATCGGGCGGCAGACGAAGGGTGCCAACTGGTTTGCTTTGGTGAGGCGCTGGTTCCGGGCTATCCGTTTTGGATCGAGCGCACGGACGGTGCACGCTTCAACGACCCAAAGCAGAAAGCCCTCTACGCCCGATATCTCGACCAGGGCGTTGTCATCGAGCGCGGCGATCTTGACGCTGTCGTAGAGGCAGCCCGTTCGCGGCAAATCGCAGTCTATCTCGGCTGTATGGAGCGAGCGCCGGATCGAGGTGGACACACGCTCTACTGCACATTGGTTTATGTCGACCCCACGGGCAATATCGGCTCCGTACATCGCAAGCTACAGCCAACGTATGAGGAACGGCTGGCCTGGGGCGCGGGCGACGGACACGGTCTGCGGGTACACGATCTGGGTGCGTTCCGGGTCGGCGGCCTAAACTGTTACGAAAACTGGATGCCCCTCGTCCGAGCGGCGATGTATGCTCAAGGGGAAGATCTTCATGTCTCGGCTTGGCCCGGCGGCCTGCACAACACGTTTGACCTACCGACGGTCATTGCCAAAGAGAGCAGGTCATACGTTGTCGCGATCTCGGGGTTGATGCGTCCATCCGACGTCCCCAGCGACACGCCCAGCCTGGACGAGATCCTTGATGGGTCGGACGAATTCCTCGCCAACGGCGGCTCTTGCATTGCCGCGCCAGATGGAAGTTGGATTGTCGAACCGGTGACCAATCGCGAGGCGTTGCTGATCGCTGAGTTGGACCATGCCAAGGTGCGCGAAGAGCGCCAGAATTTCGACGTGGCTGGACACTATTCCAGGCCGGACATTACCCGCCTTCACGTTGATCGCAGAAGGCAGGGAACGGCAGATTTTCTCGACTGACATTGCCGCCATGCCGGCCGCATTACCACTTCCGCAAATCCGTAGCATGAACGACCAACACGGCTTTGTTATCGATTCTCGTGCTTGAACACGAAGGCGTGAAACCCAACGTGCTGTCGGTCCTTGATGAAGGTTCCCGATTGGCGCGAACCGTACTTTGATCCAGGGGGGATAGAGTTATGACGCAGGCATTGTTGATCGGAGACGATGCTCCGGATTTCGAAGCCGAAACCACCGAAGGCAATATTCGTTTCCACGATTATATTGACGGCAAGTGGGCCGTTCTGTTTTCCCACCCGAAAGACTACACGCCCGTGTGCACCACGGAGCTCGGCTATACCGCCAAGCTGCGGCCGGAGTTCGAGGCCCGCAATGTGAAGGTGATCGGCCTTTCGGTCGATCCGCTCGACGCTCACGCCGGCTGGGCAAAGGACATCGAGGAGACGCAGGGCTACGCCGTGAACTTCCCGATGATCGCCGATTCGGACCGCTCGATCGCATCGCTCTATGGAATGATCCACCCGAATGCCGACGACACGATGACCGTCCGCTCTGTCTACATCATCGGCCCGGACAAGAAAGTTAAGCTTTCGCTTCAATACCCCGCGTCAACTGGCCGTAATTTCGATGAAATTCTTCGCGTCATCGACTCCCTTCAGCTCACCGCCAACCACAAGGTTGCAACGCCAGTGAATTGGAACAGCGGTGAGGATGTCATCATCGTTCCTGCTGTCAGCAACGAGGAAGCCAAGGATCGCTTCCCGGGCGGCTGGAACGAGGTAAAGCCCTATCTGCGGATCGTGCCGCAGCCCGGCAAGTAAGCTTGGTCTCGGGGAGAGGGCTATCCCTCTCCCCCATCAACTCTCCGGCGCTTCAGGGTCGATCCCATCAAGATCGTCGGCTTCGACGGCCGGAATGGCGTAGTTGCCGCCCAACCAACGGTTAAGGTCGACATAGCCGCAATGTGCTGAACAAAAAGGTCGGTGAGTTGGCGCGGTCGGCTTGCCGCAAACCGGGCACTTGCTGCCTCGCTGCCCCTTCGAGTTAGTCGGCCCTGAGCCGGACATCGCTAAGATCCTCCATCAGTATGGGCCAACGCCTCGGCCAGCGAGTATCCCCTGCGCTCACGTGACATTTGCAACAACCCCAGCGGCGACACACCGCCGGCAATCGACGTGCGTGCCGGATCGTCGGCCAACAAATCTCGAAATCGATCGACGATCGGCCGCCAGTCGGACTTCTGAGAAACCAGATCGATCACGACGATGCCGCCGATATTGCGCAAGCGAAGCTGCTTGGCAATCGCCCGAACGGCGGCCTGATTGGCGGCCTCGCGTCCGCTGCCACCCGCGTCGACATCAATCGCCGTTAACGCCCTCGTCGGTTCGATTGTAATCCGCCCACCTCGCGGAAGTTCGACGTCCGACCGGCAGACTGGTGCGATCACCTCGTCCAGATCGACGATGGAATTGACCGCCACTGGTTCGAGCCCAAGTGCGGTGAGATCGGCCTCCGCCCTAGCCAAAATCGGCTCGGCGCCAAAAAGGCGGCTGGGCTCTGCCTCATCCATAACAACCCGACACCAAAGTGGTAGGGCTGGTATCAGGAGCCCTGGACCACCTGCTTGGTCGAGCCGACCCAGCAGATCGGTCAAGTGCGCCGCATCATCTCGAACCTTGTCATCGCTCGCCTCGGCGAAAGTGCGACGCAAGATCCAGCCTGAAGTCAGACCAAGATTATTCGCGCGGTCGCGCTGGACGCGGCCATTTCGTACCCGGCTGGAGGTTTTGACATCACTAATGCCAGGCGCGGCCATAAGGAATCGGCCGGCGAGCACCACGTCGCGCGTCACTTCCGAGCGCTTGCCGTCGCGTGCCACACGCCGGATCTGCACCGGGAAGATGTTTTCGGCCGGTGGCTTGCCAGGCAGAACGGCCTCGACACTGCCAAGATCGAGAAGGCAATGATCGGCAGTTGCGTCGTAGCGAAGCAGACGGGCACGGTAGACGGCCCCTGTCAGATCTGGACTCTCTACAGGTTCTGCGGCTAAGGCTGTTAGCCCATCGTCACCCAAAAGAGCAGCAACGCGCGCGCCCTTTACGGTCCCGATATGAAGGTCTAGCGCCACTGAATTCCCACAACTTCCAGGAGGCCGGCGGTCTCGAACAGCGGTAGCCCCACCACGTTCGAATAGGACCCCTGCAACGCGCGCACGAACCGGGCGGCGCGACCCTGAATGGCGTATCCTCCCGCCTTGCCTTTCCATTCTTCACTGGCGATGTAGCGATCAATCTCGCTGTCGTTGAGCGCCTTGAACGTGACCACGGTTTTTACCAAGCGCCGACGCTCTGCCCCTTCGGCACCGATCAGGCAAACGCCGCCCCAGACGACATGGCGCCGGCCGGATAACAGGGACAGGCACGATCGCGCCTGATCCACGGTTTCGGCCTTAGGAAGAATTCTGCGACCGCAGGCCACCACCGTGTCCGCAGCCAATACCACGTCACCCTGACGCCGACCGGCGACGGTTCGAGCCTTGGCCAATGAAAGGCGAGCGGCGTGATCGCGCGGCAATTCGCCGTCAAGGGGGCTTTCATCGACATCGGCGGGATCGATCGCCGCAGGCTCGATACCGAGTTGCGCCAACAGATCCCTTCGACGCGAAGAGGCGGATGCCAAAACCAAAGGCGGCCCGCTAGCCGCCTGTTCCTGGGCACGCCCCATGGGTTTGCCTATTTGAAGCGGAACGTAATACGCCCTTTGGAGAGGTCGTAGGGCGTCATCTCGACATTCACTCGGTCGCCTGCCAAAACGCGGATGCGGTTTTTGCGCATCTTGCCCGATGTGTGGGCCAGCACCTCGTGGTCATTGTCCAACTTTACGCGAAACATCGCGTTGGGCAGCAATTCCATTACTGTCCCGGAAAACTCAATCAGATCCTCTTTTGCCATGCTATCGCTTCTCTGGTTGCGGGGCGCCACGATTGGTGGGCGACATAACCCTCTCGGTCAAGCGGTTTTATCTCGGTCCAGCCGCATTTCTCGCATTCGGCGTACCGTCAAACTTCTACCGATTGTTCTGCGGGAAATTGGACCTTGATCCGATCGAACAGAAAGTCCCGTGTCTTGCGAAACGCCTCGAGCCGGGTCTCGCGGTTGCCCTCTATGTGCGTGGGGTCAAATGTCTGCCAATACTCAACGTCACAGGCGGTGGTCCGAGTGCGCTCGATGGCCAAGTGATGGGCCTGCGGCGATAGCGAGATAACAAGATCGAAGCTCTCGTCCGCCAGTTCCTCAAACAGTTTGGGCTTGTGTCGCGAAAGGTCGATGTCGATCTCGGCCATTACGGCGACGGCAAAAGGATCAAGCTCGCCCCCCCGTACGCCGGCGCTGTCGACAAAGATATGATGGCCATGAAGGTGCTTCAACATAGCTTCGGCCATCGGCGATCGGATGGCGTTGTAGTTGCAGACGAATAGGACGCTGGTTGGCAGATCAGACATCTCGTCAGCGCCTATTGTCTAATCTGCAAGACGCAAAGCAGCGTGAATAGGCGCCGCGCCGTGTTGTGGTCGATCTCAATATGGGTTGCCAGCCGCTCTCGCAGCATGGTGGACCCCTGATCATGCAGGCCGCGTCTTCCCATATCCACAGCCTCGATCTTTGAGGGCGGGGCATGACGGATCGCTTCGTAGTAGGCCTCACAGACCATGAAGTATTCCTTCACGATCTTTCGAAACGGCAGGATTGGCAGGGGGACACGGGCGACCGGCTGATCGGCTGTATCACGAACGTCGAAGATCAGCCGATTGTCTTCCATCCCCAGCCGGAGCCGGAAAGATCCTTCCGGATGGTCGACCGGCCGAAAATGGTTGTCCTCCAGCAGATCGTAGATCGCGACCGCTCGCTCCTGCTCAACCTCTGCATTGCGTCTGGCGACCGTTCGCTCGTCCAGGTCGACGGCAATGATGCTTGGCTGTTTGGGCGCGTCGGCCAACGGCTCTAACCGCGAGGCAGGTTCAGCCGGATGGCGATGGACAGCCCGTGGGCCTGCAATCCCTCGGCATGGGCCAAGGTCACGGCCTTGGGGCCGATCGTGCGCAGAGCGTCAGCGGTGCAGCCTACCATGGTGGTTCGCTTGACAAAATCGAGCACATTCAGGCCCGACGAAAAGCGAGCGCTTCGCGATGTCGGCAAGACATGGTTGGGCCCGGCAACATAGTCGCCGACCGCCTCAGGGGTGTAACGGCCCAGAAAGATCGCACCGGCATGGCGGATCTTGGCCGCGAGCCCGTCGGGGTCGTCAACTGCCAGTTCCAGATGCTCCGGCGCGATTTGGTCGACTAGATTGGGAACCTCGTCCAACGACCGGACTACGATCACGGCGCCATGCTGTTGCCAGCTTGCGCCCGCTATATCCGAACGCGGTAGTGTCGCGAGGTGACCTTCTATGGCCGCCTCAACCGAAGATGCAAAGGCCGGATCGTCGGTGATTAGAATAGCCTGTGCGTCTGCGTCATGTTCCGCCTGCGAAAGCAAATCGGCCGCAATCCAAGCAGGGTCGTTCTGCCCATCGGCGACGACTAGGATTTCCGAGGGGCCGGCGACCATGTCGATACCCACCTGGCCAAAGACCTGGCGCTTTGCCTCGGCCACGTAGACATTGCCAGGGCCGACGATCTTATCGACGGGGGCAACGCTGTCCGTTCCGTAGGCAAGCGCTGCTACTGCCTGCGCGCCGCCGATACGGTAGATTTCTTCGATCCCCAAGATCTGTACCGCGGCCATGACGAGCGGATTCAAATAGCCATCCGGTGTGGGCACTACCATGGCCAGTCGTTCGACACCGGCAACTTGGGCTGGGATCGCATTCATCAGGACCGAGCTGGGATAAGCGGCCTGACCACCCGGCACATAGAGCCCCACAGCATCGACCGGGGTGAACCGTGCACCTAGGCGAACGCCGGCCTCGTCCGTATAGCTCGTCACAGGCAGATCCTGGGTCGCATGAAACGAACTGATCCGTGCCGCCGCGAACTCGAGCGCCTCTACTTCCTCCTTTGGTGCCAAGGCCGCGACCTTGGCGACCTCATCGCGGGGCACGCGCATTCCGTCGGCGGTCAAGGACTGTCGATCAAACCGTTTGGTCAGTTCCAATATCGCCGCATCACCGCGCTTCCGAACATCGCCGATGATGCCGGAAACGACGGCACTCACGTCGACTTGCTGCTCTCGTTTCGACGTCAGGAATGCCGCAAATGCGGCAGCGAAGCCGTCTGCAGCGGCATCCAACCTAAGCGCCATCGACCGCCTCCCTGAATCGATCGATCCAGAGTCCAAGCTCTTCCGGTCGGGTCTTGAGCGCTGCGCGGTTCACGATCAGGCGTGAGGTTACGTCGGCGATCAACTCAATCTCCCGTAAACCATTGGCCGTCAGTGTCGAACCGGTCGACACCAGATCCACGATACGCCGGCACAAACCAAGACTGGGCGCCAACTCCATCGCACCGTTTAGCTTTATGCATTCGGCCTGGACACCGCGCGCTGCAAAATGCCGCTTTGTGATTTCCGGATACTTGGTCGCAACGCGCACATGGCTCCAGCGCGACGGATCGTCAACCTCGGACAATTCCACTGGCTCGGCAACCGAGATACGGCAAGCCCCGATCTTAAGGTCTAGCGGCGCGTAAATCTCAGGGAAATCGAACTCCATCAGCACATCGTTGCCAGCCACGCCCAGATGGGCGGCACCGAAAGCAACGAAGGTCGCGACGTCAAACGAGCGCACGCGGATGATCTCGATGTTTGGAATGTTCGTTCGAAATCGCAAACCCCGGTGACTCTCATCATCGAACGAAGGCTCCGGCTTCAGCCCAGCACGGGCCATCAAAGGCCGCAGCTCCTTCAATATCCGTCCCTTCGGCACGGCAAGTACCAACGGTTCACTGGGCGCGGCAGGAGCCGGAAAACTCGAAGATTGAGACACGATGGATCGCCGAAATCCTTGGGGCACTGTTGGGGTCATCCGCCGGGCCAGCCCCGACGGCGGCGGAGAGTACGGATTTACGCGCGCCGCTTCAAATGAATGGTTTTGTGCATCTGGTATGGTCCAGCGGCATATGCTGCCCAACGTTAATCGTTAGGCGCCCGCTTGCCTTGCGGCTTCCCATTCGCAAACACCTTCACTGTCGGCGTTCGCAAACACCGCGATGGTGCGCGGCCTCGGCAAGTCGACAAAGTGATAGACCGCCCCAACGCTACCTGGACCGCTCGCCGAATGGCCCATGGCAAGGCCGGCTCCATCCATCTCGCCCATCATCAAGCCCAACCCATAGCCCGTATCCAGCCAGGGGCGACCATCTATCGGACCTCCGAACCGATGGGCGTCGACCATCGCATAGCGTAACCCAGCGGGTAGCAAACTCCCTCTCAGCAAGCGATGAACACAGAGCGCCGCATCCCCCACCTGCCCGACCAACAGGCCATGATAAACCCAGGCTGGATGATAACCGCTCTTGCTTGCCCATACGGTGCAGTCAAGATCGGCCGGCTCGACAGCCAACCGAACCGAGCCAATGCCCAATGGCGACAGGACCAATCGAAAAAGCGCCTCTGACAGAATTTCACCGGTCACCTCTTCGATGACCTGACCAACGAAGAGATAACCGATATTCGAGTAGGCGAACTTGGTGCCGGGTTCGAACACCAGGCGGCCTGCCTCGACCTTGGTCAACATCGCGTCAATCGACCATGGCATCTCACCCGCGGAAACACTCTCATGATATTCTGGGAGCCTGCTGTAGCAAGGAAGCCCCGCCCGGTGGGAGAGCAGCTGAGCCATGCTGTACGGCCTACCTTTGAGAGGTCGATCAAGCTCAAGCTGTCCATCTCGAACCAGGCATAGAGCGGCAGCAGCCAAGACGGTTTTTGTGACGCTCCACCACGGAACGATGGCTGTGGAGTGTTCACCGGAAACCGTTTCACCATCATCGGTGACTGCGATGAAGATTGATGGCTTTTCCAAAGATCACTCCAACCGCTTGGTGAACAGAAGGGCTGCACATCCAAGGGTTACAAAAGCAATGACCAGCAGTGGCCAGGTGTTTTGCCAGACCTGCTCGACCGACATCGCCTTGAGGAAAATGCCCTTCACGATCACCAGGAAGTAGCGCAGCGGGTCGGCGAGCGACACGATCTGCAGCCAATTGGGCATGTTTTCGACGGGTGAGGCGAAACCGGAAAGAAGGATTGCCGGCACCGCGAATAGGAACGAACCGAGGAAGGCCTGCTGCTGTGTCTGTGACAATGACGACACGAACAGGCCAACGCCAATGACCGCCGCCTGGTAGATCAGCAGGCTGGCATAGAGCAGCAGCAGCGAGCCCCGCAAAGGAACCTCAAACCAATATATGGCGGCCAGAACGAAGATTGTGGCCTGAAACACGCCGACCAGCATGGGCGGAACCGTCTTACCGATCAGAATTTCCCGAACGCGAAGGGGAGAAACCATCAATTGGTCGAAGGTGCCCAGCTCTCGTTCGCGGGCCACCGAGAGGCCAGTGATGGTGAGTGAGGCCAGAAGCGTAATGATGCCGATCAGGCTGGGAACCGTGAACCAAGTGTATTCGAGATTGGGGTTGAACCAATTTCGGTCGATCGGCCCGATTTCGCCTGACGGTAGATCCTGATCTGCGAGCACTGTGGCACCAATCTCCTCGGCGATGACACTGAGATAGCCCTGAACAATCTGGGCAGCATTGGAGCGTCTGCCGTCTAACACGACTTGGGCTATGGCGGTTTGCCCAGCCTCGAGTTTGCGCGAAAACTCGGGGCCGATCTGGACGACGGCAATCGCCTGGCGCAGATCGATGACCGTCTGGATCTCCGGCACACCCTGCAGCGGCAATATCTCCGCAAAGGTCGGCGAGCCCTCCAACCGTTCAACGAACTCAACACCCCAGCGCCCAGCATCGCGGTTCAAGATACCGATGGAAACGTTGCTCACCTCCAACGTCGCCGCATAGCTGAAGATCAGCAGCTGCAATAAGGGCGGCATGATCAGCATCATCCGGCTGCGCGGGTCGCGCAGTGCGGCCAGCAATTCCTTCCTGATCAACGCGCGAAGCCGGCCGCCCATCTCAGTCGAGCCGCTTTTTGGTGCTGCGAGCGGCCAGCACAAAAAACACCGAACCAATCAGCAACATGATCCCGATGTTCGGCAAAAACAGCGCCCAAATATCCCCTGCCAAAAAGACGGTCTGCAGGCTGGCAATCAGGTAACGGGCCGGCACGATCACCGTAATCCACTGGATCACCGTCGGCATGCTGTCGATTTCGAAGATGAAGCCGGAGAGAAGAAAGGCCGGCAGAAATCCACTCAGCAGCGCCGCCTGCGAGGCGACGAACTGGTTCTTGGTCGCAGCTGAAATCAGCAGCCCCTGACCCAATGCTGGCAGCAGGAATGCCATTGATATGGCGACCAGCGCCAACACTGACCCGTGCATCGGCACACCGAACACCGTGACCGCGAGGACGGTGCAAAGGGCCATCGCGCCTAACGCGAGGACGAAGTATGGAATCAGCTTACCCAGTAGCAGTTCCAAAATGCCGACCGGGGTGGCCATGATGGCCTCCATCGTGCCCCGCTCCCACTCGCGCGCCACGACCAGGGCGGTCAAGAGCGTACCGATCAGCGTCATCACGATGGCCATCGATCCCGGCACAAGGAAGTAGCGGCTGGCCAGTTCCGGATTGAACCAAAAGCGCGGCGCCAAAGAGATAGCGGGTGGCGTTCCCTGCCCATTCGCAGATTGTTGGGCCAGCCAAGTACTCCAGACACCGCTGGCGTAGTTCTGAACAAAGTTGGCGGTATTGGGCTCCGACCCATCCGCGATGACCTGGAATGCGGCGTGGCCATTCCCCATGTCGAAGACTCGATCGAATGTCGCTGGTATAACCACGATCCCTCGGATGTCGCCGGCAACAAGATCGTCCTCCAACAGCCGAATGTCGGTCGCGACTTCTGTCTCGAAATACGGAGAGGCCTGAAATGCGGCGGCAAGATCCTCGGCAGGACCTTCGGCCTGCTCTATCACCAAGCCAATCCTGACGACATTGGCGTCGAGCGAAACGCCGTAACCGAAGAGGAACAGTAGGATTAGCGGCAGGACCAGCGCGATCAAGATCGAGCTAGGGTCGCGGACGATCTGAATGCTCTCCTTAACCAGCAAGGCACCGAATCGACGGCCAGGCACCATCACGCCGCCTCTTGACCAGACTCGGAGTCCTCAACCAGACGAATGAAAGCATCCTCTAGCGAAGGATCTGGCAAGGATAGACTTGTGACTTGGGCCTTAAGCGCGTCGGGCGAGCCGGTCGCGATTGTCCGGCTTCGGTAGATCAAGGCGATCCGGTCGCAGTACTCGGCTTCGTCCATGAAGTGGGTAGTCACGAGGACAGCGACGCCGCGCTCGACCAAGCCGTTGATGTGAGTCCAAAACTCCCGCCTTGTGATCGGGTCGACACCGGAGGTCGGCTCGTCCAGAAACAGCGCTTCAGGCTCGTGCATGACAGCACAAGCCAGAGCCAGTCGCTGTTTGTAGCCGAGCGGCAGATCTTTGGCGTTGGTAGCCAAAAACCTCGGCAGGTCGAACGTCTCAATCATCGTGTCGATGCGCTCACGCCGCCTTTTGCGGGAAAGCCCGTAGGCTCCGGCAAAGAACTCTAGATTCTGGGCAACGCTAAGGTCGCCATAAAGCGAGAATTTCTGCGCCATATAGCCCAGTCGATTGCGCGCTTCGGCCGCCGCTCTGCGCAGATCGAACCCGGCAACGGTGCCCTCCCCAGCCGTCGGCTTCAGCAGACCGCAGAGCATCTTGAATGAGGTGGACTTGCCTGCACCGTTGGGGCCGAGCAAGCCGAAGATCTCGCCGCGCGGAATGGCGAACGTGACATCGCGCGCTGCGACGAAATCGCCGAACCGCTTGGTCAAGCCTTTGGCCACGATGACCTTGTCGCCATCCGAGCTGTCTTGGTTGCCGCTGTTAGATTTTACGGCGATATCGACCGTGTGCGCGGCGAGCGTCGAGCGCCCCCCGGGACCACCGCCCAGGGCATCGATAAACGCGTCCTCAAAACGCGGCTCGGTTTGAACGACCGACGCGGTGGGTTCGGTAGCGGCCACCATCTCAGTCGCTCGCAGGCGCGTCGCGGCGACATCGTCTCGTCGATAGACAACCCGCACGGCGCGACCCTGTATGACGCCATCGACAACACCGTCGATATCGAGTGCGTTGGCCAACACGGCCCGCCTTCGTCCCTTAATCTCAACGATCTGGTCGACGCGCCCCGCCGCCCGCCCGGTCATCCCATTCGGCGGCCCCTGAAACAGCAGTTCACCTTCGTTCAGCAGGATGACATCGTCACATCGCTCGGCTTCGTCGAGATAAGCGGTGGACCAGACGACACCGATGCCCTCACTGGTAAGGTCTTGGACCATGCGCCACAGCTCACGGCGCGAAATCGGGTCGACGCCGACGCTGGGTTCGTCCAACAGCAGCAACTTTGGCGTTTTGATCAGAGCGCAGGCGAGCCCCAGTTTCTGCTTCATGCCTCCGGAAAGCTGGCCCGATAGCCGGTCGGTAAATCGGGCGAGGTCCGTAAAGTCCAAAAGCCTCTCAAAGACCCCGGCGCGCTGCTGAAACGATAGCCCCCGCAGATTGGCGTAAAGCGACAAGTTCTCCTGGACCGTCAGATCCTCATAAAGGCCAAACCGCTGCGGCATATAGCCAACGGCCGCGTGGATGGACCGGGCCTCAGATCGCGTGTCGCATCCAAGAGCGGTGATCTTACCCTCGTCAGGAACCAACAGGCCCGTGATCAGCCGGATCAACGTCGTCTTCCCGGCACCGTCTGGGCCGACCAGCCCTGTTATCTTTCCCGCCTCCACCTGCGCAGAGATGGCGTTAAGCGCAGGCGGATGCCCTTTGATGAAGCTTTTCGTGACCGAATTGATCTGGACGAGCGCCTCGCCCATCGGTCACTCCGTCACCTGCCGCGCATTGGCAATTCGCACGGTCACCGGCATGCCCTGTCGCAAGCGGTCGTCAGGTTCCGCGACGATCACCCGCAGGCGATAGACGAGGCTCGTCCGCAGCGCGGTCGTTTCGACAGTGCGCGGGGTGAATTCGGCGGTCGGTGAGATAAAGCCAATCTGGCCTGTATAGGGCTGGTTCGGATTTGTGTCCGTAACGACTTCGACGGACAAGCCGGGCCGGATCAGTCCCAAATCGGGTTCATCGACATAGGCTCGCACCCAGACCGGGCGGTCCAAAGACAGCGTGAAGACAGTTTGACCTGCCGAGACGATCGCACCCGGCTCGTGCATGCGGGTCAATATCGTTCCGTCCGATGGCGCATAGAGCTGCGTATCGTCACGCTGGGTTTGGGCTTGCGCGACCTGGACTTGAGCCGCCTGGAGATTGGCCCTGGCCGCTTGGATGTCCTCGGCGCGGGCCCCCGCCAGTGTCAACTCAAGTGCTTCCTGAGCAGACTCCAACCGAGCTTGTGCCTCATCAAGCCCGGTGAGAGCGTCATCGTAAACGCTTTGCGAGACGTTTCCTTGCTGCACCAGCTGTTGCTGTCGCTCCAAAACGCGCGTTGCGTTGTCCAAGGCGGCCTGTCTCTCGGCAACGGTTGCTCGTCCTTGCGCTACCTCTTGCGGGCGGGCGCCGGCTTCGAGATTGGCAAGTTGGGCCTGCCGAACGGCGACATTGGCCTCGGCATAAGCAACACTTTCATCGAAGGGAACGGCATCCAGAGTGGCGACCAATTCATCGGCCTGAACCGCGTCTCCCTCCTCAAACCGCATTTCTGCAAGGCGGCCGGTCACCCGAAAGGCAAGCTCCACCTGACGGATGTCCACATTGCCGTATAGCAGAAGGTCGGGGCTTTGGGCCTCCTCGCGACCATAGAAGTACCAGGCCGCGCCACCTCCCAGCACAAACAAGACCACGATTATGACGGCAACCCGCTTCATATCTCGGCAACACTCTCCCGCTTTGGACCGATCACAACCTGGCGCTTGTATAACTGACCGGTCAGTCATAATATGTTCTAGTACCTGACTTTTGCAACATGAATTGCTTCGCGCGGCGGATAAACACGATGACAGCCAATCAACTGGGGGATAAACCGCGCGGTCGTCCAGCCAAGGAGGGCCGGTCGGACGATATCTTGGACGCCGCGCTGGAAGAGTTCTCGACGAAGGGATTCGAGGCCGCGCGTCTTGACGATGTCGCCAAGAGAGCGGGCATCAGCAAGGGGACGATCTATCTGTATTTCAACAGCAAGGACCAACTCTTCGAGGGCGTCGTGCGCCGCTGGGTTCTTCCGCGTGTCTCCGCGGCGGAAGAGCTGCTAGCCAATCATGACGGCCCAGTGGAGGCGCTGATCCGGGCTCAGGTTAGAGGGATCTATCAGGAGTTGGCCGGCAGCAGGTTACGCGAGATCCTGCGATTGATGATCGCCGAGGGTCCTCGCTTCTCTCATCTGGTGGATTTTTACTACGAGACGGTCATTCAACGCGGCCTTAAGACCCTCCAAAAAACAATCGAGCTCGGAGTCAAGCGAGGCGAGTTTCGCCAGACCGCCCTGCCCGACCACCCCCAAGTGGTTTTAGGCCCCGTCATCGTAGCGGCGATCTGGAAGATCCTGTTTGAAAGGCATCATACGCTGGATTCGGAACAGTTATTCGAAACCCATTTCGATATCTTGATGAATGGCCTCAAGAACAGTTAGCCGATCGTTAAGTCCTGACAGCGCCCCATTCTGAATTTCAAGCTTCAGATTAGCGATCCGTTCGCCACGAAGGTGTCGCTCTGCGGCTACAGCTTCGGTTGAAGGCAAGATCTGATCCATCGCATGTCGGGACCGAATACAACCAAAGGGCGCTAAGCAGCGAACTAACGTGACTACGAATTAGTCATTCGCGCACGAAAAGTGCAGCTGGGACTGAGAATATCGCACTGCACCATTGATCTCGCCGCTTTTCTGGGCATGATGCCGCCCGATTTAGCAATCTCGCCGAACCGAGAGGTAATCTCGGCGCGAAAAGGGGCTCATTGATGATCGATACCGGCAATACGGCGTGGATTTTGACATCCACTGCCTTGGTCCTGTTCATGACGCTGCCTGGCCTGGCGCTTTTCTATGGTGGCCTGGTTCAGTCGAAGAACGTCCTGTCCGTCCTAATGCACTGCATTGCTATTGCGTGCCTTGCCTCGGTCTTATGGTTTGTCATTGGCTATAGCCTCGCCTTCTCGGAAGGCAACGCCTTTGTCGGCGGACTGTCGGATGTGCTGCTCCTAGACATGGGGCGGGGTACCATCATTGAGGATTACGGAATACCCGCGACGCTGTTCGTGATGTTCCAGATGACATTCGCGATCATCACACCCGCGCTGATCGTCGGCGCCTATGTCGAACGGATCAAGTTCGCCGCCGTCTTGGTGTTTTCCGGTCTATGGCTGCTGGTTGTCTATGCCCCCGTGACCCACTGGGTATGGGGTGGCGGCTGGCTTGCTGAAATGGGCGTTCTTGACTTCGCCGGTGGGATCGTCGTCCACGTAACGGCGGGCGTCTCTGCTCTCGTGATCGCCTGGCAGCTCGGCGACAGGCGCGGCTTCCCAAGCGGATTGCGGCCACCCCACGCGCCTTGGATGGTGATGGTCGGGGCGTGCATGCTGTGGGTAGGCTGGTTCGGCTTCAACGCCGGTAGCGCCCTGTCGGCAGGCACCGACGCTGCAATGGCCATGCTGGTTACACACCTATCGGCGGCCGTTGCCTCGCTGGTGTGGTTGACGATCGAATGGGTCAAGTATGGCAAGCCCAGCGTCGTCGGTTTGGTCACCGGCACCATCGCAGGCTTGGCGACCATCACCCCTGCGTCCGGGTTCGTCGGCCCGGCAGGTGGCATTGTGCTCGGCTTGGTCGGCGGCCTGCTTTGCTATGCGGCGGTCGATTTGATCAAGCACAAGTTCAAGATCGACGACTCACTGGATGTCTTGGCGGTGCACGGCATCGGCGGCGCGACCGGTACCTTGCTGGCGGCGTTCTTTGCTAGCACTGCGTTGGGCGGCATCGGCCTTGCCGAAGGCGTGACCATGGGGTCGCAATTCTGGGTACAGCTCGTCGGCGTCGTTGTAACTGCCCTTTGGGCAGCCATTGCCAGCTATGTCCTTGTGAAGATCACAAAGGCTCTTTGCGGATTGCGGGTCACCGACGAGGATGCCATCGAAGGGTTGGATTTCACCGCCCATGGCGAGCAGGGCTACAATCCGTAGGCCTGCGGGGCGCGCAAAGCCATTGATCCAAAGGAGATTTCAACGATGAAATGGATTGTCGCCATTATCCAACCGCACAGGTTGGACGCTGTGCGCGATGCCTTGACCGAGATCGGCATTTTGGGCCTGACCGCAACGGAAGTGCGTGGATATGGCCGCCAAAAGGGGCATACCGAGATCTATCGGGGAGCGGAGTACAAGATCAGCTACATTCCGAAGCTGAAACTGGAAATCGCCGTCGATGATGGCGATCAGGAACGGGTGGTGGAAGCCATTCAACAGTCAGCCCAAACCGGCCGGATTGGTGACGGCAAGATCTTCGTTTTCGATCTGCAAGATGCGATGCGGATCCGAACCGGAGAAATCGGGTCGCAGGCGCTCTAGACTTCGGACTTATCGGCGGCGCCCGATTGGGCGCTGTCTTCCTCGTCTCTATGTTCAGGCCGCTGCCGTGTAATCCAGGGCTCGCCGATATCCTCCATGTAGACGTCAAATCGGCCAACGGTCAGATCGATTTCGGCATTTTCGGCAAAGACCAGGCGAATGTGATTGTCGTAAGTGGCGATGGTCAGGAGATCGAGCAAGCCGCCGCGATCGGCCATGTCGATGTTGCGACGGCGGACCTGCGTGACGTTACGGAACTGCACCCCGCATTGACCTCGCAGGTAGACCGCACCCTGTGGTCCCTCACCCAATTCCTCGTCAGCCTCGTCGCTGCCGAACTCGTCAGACCAGTCGACCTCTCCGATATCCCATCGGAAGCGATTGGCGACGAAGACGAACAACTTCTTCTCGGCGTCATAGCCAATCTCCGCCACTGGCACGATCGCGTCCTGTAACTGGGCAGCGATGACCGGCAATTCAGCGGCTTCACGGGTTCGCAGGCGCAGTGGTTTAGCGCTCATTGGGTCAGCCATCAGTCTTCCGCCGGCATACGTTCGATTTCTGCACCACAGGCGGCCAACTTTTCCTCCAGCCGTTCGTATCCACGATCAAGATGATAGACGCGATTCAAGACCGTCTCACCTTCCGCGACCAAGCCGGCAATGACCAGGGAGACGCTCGCGCGAAGGTCGGTGGCCATGACGGGTGCGCCAGTCAAATTCGGCACACCCCGAACCAGGGCCGAAGACCCGTGGACGGTAATGTTGGCCCCCATTCGGGCGAGTTCGGGAACATGCATGAAGCGGTTTTCGAAGATCGTCTCGGTGATCATCGACGCCCCGCCGGCCGTCGTCATCAACGCCATGGTCTGGGCCTGCAAATCGGTCGGGTATCCCGGAAATGGCTCGGTCATCACATCGACGCCGGTTAAGGGTCCATTCGCGCGATTGACCCTGAAGCCGGCATCGGTCTCTGAGAACTCAACGCCGGCACCCGATAGGCCCTTTGACACCGCCTCGATCAGGTCCAAACGGCCGCCGATCAGCTCTACATCCCCGCCCGTGGCCGCTGCCGCCATGGCATAGGTGCCGGTTTCGATCCGGTCGCTAACCACCTCATGGGTAGCAGCACCCAGGCTGTCAACGCCTTGGATCGTCACCCTATCGGTACCGATACCCTCGATCCTGGCGCCCATGGCGACAAGGCAGTCGGCGAGGTCAACGACTTCGGGCTCCCGCGCGGCGTTCAGCAGCACGGTCTCGCCCTTGGCCAAGCTGGCCGCCATCAAAATGTTTTCGGTGGCCCCGACCGAGACCTTCGGGAACACTATGTGCGCGCCGGTCAGTCCGTCTGGGGCGCTTGCATGGATGTAGCCTTCACGCAGGTCGATCTCGGCCCCCAGCGCCTTCAGCCCATCAATATGAAGATCGACCGGGCGCGTACCGATGGCACAGCCACCGGGGAGAGAAACTGCTGCCTGGCCAAATCGCGCGACCAACGGCCCCAGTACCAAAACGCTCGCCCGCATCTTACGGACCAAATCATACGGCGCCGTAGTGTTGTCGACACCGGCCGCATCCAACGCTAATGCGCCGGGCGTCCCGTTAGCCGTCAGGACGACGCCATGTTGAGCCAGCAGGCTCGACATCGTCTTGATATCCGCCAGCTTCGGCACCTTGGTGAGCGTCAGTGTCTGATCGGTCAGCAAGCTCGCCGCCATCAGCGGCAGGGCAGCATTCTTGGCACCCGAGATCGGGATGCTGCCCTTGAGCGGCCGGCCGCCGCGAATGCGTATTCTATCCATTACATGCCTTGTGTGATTTGCGGCCGATCGATCAGATCTTCGGCAGGGTGACGCCCCGCTGGCCCATATATTTGCCCGCCCTGTCGGCATAGGAGGTCTCGCAGGGCTCGTTCCCCTTCAAAAACAGGAACTGACACGCGCCCTCGTTCGCGTAGATCTTTGCGGGTAGCGGCGTGGTGTTGGAAAACTCCAAGGTGACGTGTCCCTCCCAGCCGGGCTCCAGCGGCGTCACGTTTACGATGATGCCGCATCGCGCATAAGTCGACTTGCCCAGGCAAATCACCATCACATCGCGCGGCACGCGGAAATACTCCACCGTACTCGCCAGGGCAAAGCTATTGGGTGGAATGATGCAGACATCGGTCTTGCGCTTAACAAAGCTGTTCTCGTCGAAGCTCTTCGGATCGACGACGGCATTGTCGACGTTAGTAAAGATAAGGAACTCATCCGCCACCCTTGCGTCATAGCCGTACGAGCTGAGGCCGAAGGATATTGCGCCGGCGCGCGTCTGTTTTTCTACGAAGGGTTCGATCATGCCGTCGGACTTGGCCGTCTGGCGAATCCAACGGTCGGACATGATGGTCATGATCGGTTGCTCATCTGGACTGCGGGGTGGCGCCAGGTCGAAAGGCGCTGCGACTTCTGCTCCCCCCGTGTGTAGCCGCACCGGGCCCGCTTCTCAAGCGCAGGCTAGGAAGGGCCCGTGTCGCAATGGCACAGCAAACGCAAACGCCCGACCACCTTCTATTGGTTGGATCGAATCGGTCGCCAATTCGGCGGGCACTAATCCGGCTGGGGACCGTTAGCCGGCGCATTGCGTGCCCGCTTTTGAGCTTTCCGCTTGGCGAGGTTGGCGCGCAAAGCACTTGCTTCACGTTGCTTGCGGTCATCGACGCTGTTTTTTCTAAGGTCCGTTTCCCGTCCCGAATGCCCGTCGGGCTTGCGGTTCTTTAGATCTTCATCCACGTCACTCTCCAACGGTCTCGAGGCCGGAACGCGGCGAACACTAGGCGTTTCCAAGCCATTGCAAAAGCCGCTTGCGCCGTCTGCCTTCCCTGTGGCAGGTTCCCGCCGCCTTCGCCCGCGAAACGCCGCAAACGAAGCCGATGCTGCCGTAGCTCAGGGGTAGAGCACTCCCTTGGTAAGGGAGAGGTCGAAAGTTCAAATCTTTCCGGCAGCACCATCTTTTCTCAAGCGAATCAATGGTTAAGAGTTGATCAGACACCGATCAACCTTGGGCAAACCCGCGAGCATCGGTTTTCGCGATTGAATTGGCAGAAACGCCGCCAAACTCACTTTAGCGCGACAAGCGATCCTGGGTATTGAAGGCCAAGCCAAATCCGCTTTCAGAAAGCTTGCTGTAACCAAGCCCCGTTCATATGCTGACCGTACCGCAATCTTTGTGAGGGGACCTTGATGAAATACGCATGCACTCTGGCGGTTTGCGCCAGCCTGATCGCGCCGGCCGCATTGGCAGACGATCTGGTATCTGACACACGCGATGCGGATGGGTTCACGTCAGCGTTTTGTGCAGCAGACCGCTCAACCCAGCACATTTTCGTGTTGCCGATGTCGGTGTTCCAAGAGGGCGGAGAGGTGACATGCGACCATGGCACCAGCACTTTGCGGATGAGCGAGCCATCGGACGATCCAGGGCACGCGGTCTTGAACATTGACCCCCCGGAAGGCGTGGCCGACGGATTCGACTGTGATGGCAAGGCGGATCTGGGCATGTCGCTGGTTGCGATCAACTGCCTACCCGCGAATTTAGAGAGCGCCGATCACGGTTAGATACCGGTGTTGCCAAGGCTCCTGTATGGGCGGCACGTTGCATACCCCATCCATCCTTAGTTGAGAGGAATCTGCAGACGATCAACTCGATCAAGTCCAGGAGCGCCGCCAGGGCTAACCTTCGTTGTGGTGGCGGCGCGCTGGTCCGGCCAGCAAAAAGCCCGGCTGACGAGGCGACGTTCGCCGCAGCATTTGGCTAAATGGTCGGTCTTCAAGAGCGCCCGCGTCGCCGGCCGTCGAATCACGCCTGCTAGGCCTTCAACTTGCCCATGCCAATGACCATGGTATGACCTGATCGCAACGGATCATTCCATCCTCTATCAGCAGCCCTATCATGTCTCACGTATTTCACCGCAGCACCGCCTCCGTCCCACCGATCGCCGTTTCGGGCATGGGCGTCACGATCACTGGCCAGGACGGCAGTGAGTATTTAGACGCATCTGGCGGCGCCGCGGTCTCCTGTCTGGGGCACAGTCATCCAGCGGTTATCAAGGCCGTTCAAGATCAGATTGCTACCCTGCCCTTCGCTCACACTGGCTTTTTCTCAAACACGCCGATGGAAGAGCTGGCCGACCATCTGATTGCCAAATCGGCCGCCATCCCGGGATCAGATCTGGATAAGGTCTATTTCGTCTCTGGCGGCTCGGAAGCCATGGAGGCGGCCCTAAAGCTCGCACGACAATATTATGTCGAACGCGGCCAACCGGAACGGCGGCATCTGATCGCGAGGCGCCAGAGCTATCATGGCAACACGCTGGGCGCCCTTGCCGCCGGTGGAAACGAGTGGCGACGCGATCAGTTTCGGCCCCTGCTTATCGACACAACCCATATCGCGCCTTGCTACGCCTATCGCGATCGCCAAGAAGGCGAGACCTTTTGGGACTATGGCCAAAGGGTTGCGGAAGAACTGGAGCAGAAAATCCAAGAACTGGGTCCAGAGACCGTGATCGCCTTTGTGGCAGAACCCGTGGTCGGGGCGACAGCCGGCGCCGTCCCCGCCGTTCCGGGATACTTCAAGCGGGTTAAGCAAATCTGCGAGCAGTACGACATTCTGTTGATCCTGGACGAGGTGATGTGCGGTATGGGTCGGACGGGCAGCCTCTTTGCCTGCGAGCAGGACGGCGTCGCGCCGGACATTCTGATCACCGCAAAGGGACTGGGTGCAGGCTATCAACCGATTGGCGCCGCGCTGGTTTCAAGCCAGATCTATGACGCAATCCGCGACGGCTCAGGATTTTTCCAACATGGCCACACCTATATGGGCCATGCGACAGCCTGCGCCGCCGCCTTAGCCGTTCAGATTGTCATTGAGCAGGAGGACCTGCTGACCAACGTCCGGCGCCAAGGTACAGCGTTGCGTGAGGCCCTGGAGAGCCGCCTTGGCAATCATCAACATGTCGGCGACATTCGCGGCAGGGGCCTGTTCCTGGGCCTTGAGCTGGTGCAAGACCGTTTGACCAAGAAACCGTTCGCGCCTTCGGCGAAACTGCATGCAAAAGTCAAGCGGGCCGCGCTTGACCGGGGCCTGATGTGCTACCCGATGGGAGGCACGATCGATGGCAAGATGGGCGACCACATCTTGCTGGCGCCGCCCTTCATCATCGGCGATTCCGAGGTGCGCGTAATCGTGGACCGACTGGGCGAAGCCGTGGACGACGCCATTAACTCATTGGAAAGCAAGGCCGCCTAGCGACCAAACCGACGAACGTCAGCGAAATTGCATTACGTTGACGAAGGCGTGATTGACCGGGCATAGTCAGCCCGGCTCTAGACCCGTGTCGTGACCGGCACTGGTCGAAGCGGGTCGCCGAACATGCCACGCAGGTCTTCGGCGGCCTGAGACTTGTCGGCAAGGGATGGCCCTGAGTCGACCCTCCTGGCGGGGATCCAGCCGGCCTGACCGGCGAATTCACCGTCGGGGCAAAACCGTACTTCCTTCGGGAAGTTGCGAGACAACAACTAAGAACTGGGATGCAAGTTCATGAAGAAAATCTCTGTTTCAGCCCTGGCCATCATCGCGAGCGCCGGCTTTGCCGTGTCCGCGTCGGCCCAGGACAACCCCTGCAATACGCCGGCCGACGCCGAGGAAATGTTCCTCACGATCGGCACCGGCGGCGTCACCGGCGTTTACTATCCGACGGGCGGCGCCATCCAGCGCTTGGTCGCGGCCGATCGCGAAAATCACGGCGTGCGGATGTCCGTGGAATCAACGGGCGGGTCGGTGTTCAACCTCAACGCCATTCAGTCTGGCGAGTTGGATATGGGTGTCGTGCAGTCCGATTGGCAGCACCATTCCTACAATGGCAGTCACGAGAACTTCCCAGAGGCCAACGAGAATCTGCGGGCGGTTTTCGCCGTTCATCCAGAGCCTCTGACCGTGCTGGCGCGGACCGATTCGGGCGTTACCTCGATGGCCGACATCCCGGGCAACCGGGTAAACATCGGCAATCCAGGCTCCGGCGCTCGCGGCACGTTCGAAGTGCTCATGGGCGCGCTTGGCTGGTCCGAAGACGATTTCAGCCAGGTTTCCGAACTTGCCACCGCCGAGCAAAGCCAGGCGCTGTGCGACAACAATTTCGACGTGATGCCGTTCACGGTCGGCCACCCGTCAGGAACCATCCAAGAAGCGACCACGACTTGCGACACCACGATCGTCGCGATTGCGGGGCCGGAAGTGGATGCGTTGATCGCCGACAATCCTTACTACTCGGCGGCTACGGTGCCGGGCGGCATGTATAACGGCAATCCCGACGATGTGGACACGTTCGGCGTTCGCGCGACCTTCGTTTCCAGCACGGACGTGCCGGATTATGCGATCTGTGAGGTCGTTCGCGCGGTGTTCGACAACTTCGAGAGCTTCCAAAGGCTGCACCCGGCATTTGCCAATCTCGACCCCAACGACATGGTCGATGGCGGATTGTCCGCACCGCTGCATCCGGGCGCTCTGATGTATTTCGATGCCGTTGGCATCGAGGTGCCGGACCGTCTGCGTTCGTAATCGAACGTCATCTTTTGGAAACATTTTTGAGCGGGCGGGGGTTGACCTCGCCCGCTTTTCGCTATTACGCGTAAGGATAAGTTGGCTGCGACAATGACAGCCGGACACTAAAACCACCGGCAGAGCCGGGGTGCGGAACAGGGGGCCCTCATATGGCCGATCAAGCCCAAGACCGGCAGCTTTCGGACGCCGAACTCGACGATCTAGTCGCATCGTCTGACACCGGCGCGCGCCAACCAGACAGCAAATTCGTCATGCAGCTGCTGCTTTGGACGGCATTTGCCTGGTCGGCATTTCAAATCTGGTACGCCTCTCCCCTGCCCTTCATCACCGGTTTGCTGGTGATTAACGATGCCCAGGCGCGCTCGCTTCATCTGGGTTTTGCAATGTTCCTCGCCTTCCTGGCATATCCCGCCCTGAAGCGCAGCCCGCGCGACCGTGTGCCGTGGGTGGATTGGGTCTTGGCGCTTGTTGGCACCTTCTGCGCCACGTATCGGTTCTGGTTCATCGAAGAGCTATCGACCCGGCCAGGCTTACCGACCATGCTGGATATCGTGGTCTCTGCCGGCGGGCTCTTGCTGCTTCTCGAGGCAACACGGCGGTCGCTCGGCCCGCCCTTGATGGTCGTAGCCCTCGTTTTCTTGTTCTACGTCTTCTTCGGGAACGCATCGTTCCTGCCCGATGTCATTCGCTATCAGGGTGCGTCTTTGAACCGCGCGATGGATCAGTTCTGGCTGTCCGACCAGGGCGTTTTCGGCATCGCGCTTGGCGTGTCGACTCGGTTCGTCTTCCTGTTCGTCCTATTCGGCGCTCTTCTCGATCGTGCTGGGGCGGGCAACTATTTCATCAAACTGGCGTTCGCGATGCTCGGCCACCTGCGCGGTGGCCCGGCCAAGGCCGCCGTCGTGGCCTCTGGAATGACCGGCCTGATTTCCGGCTCGTCCATCGCCAACGTGGTTACGACCGGCACGTTCACCGTGCCCTTGATGAAGCGGGTTGGGTTCACGCCCGAAAAAGCTGGCGCGGTCGAGGTCGCATCATCGGTCAATGGCCAAATCATGCCGCCGGTGATGGGTGCTGCCGCATTCCTGATGGTCGAATATGTCGGCATTCCCTACACGCAGGTGATCCAGCACGCGTTCCTGCCGGCAATCATCTCCTACATCGCTCTCGTCTACATCGTTCATTTGGAGGCGATGAAGACGGGCATGCAGGCCTTGCCCAAGCCCGGCGAGCCACTGCCGATGAAGTGGGGCCTGATTGCGTTTGGTATCACGCTGGCATCGGTAATCATCATTGCCGGGGTCATTGCAGGTGGCTTTGAACTTGCCGGACTGTTGGCTGACCCAACCTTCGGTTTCATAGCCACCGTCCTGATCTTCATAGTCGAGATCGTTTTCTTCTCAGGCCTCGCGAGGGCACTTCCAAAAGAACGGCTGCGCCGCACGGTATCGGTGGGCGGTCTGGTCCTGTTGAACGTCATCATTGGGGCCATGGCCGTGTTCTACGGTATGGGGCTGCTGACCCAGTTTACCGGCGAATTTGCCGCCGCTTGGATAGGCGCAGCGATCCTAGTCGTCATCTATGTCGCGCTGGTCGCGTATGCTGCCAAGTATCCTGAGTTAGAGATGGACGACCCCAACGCGCCGGTCGTCAGCCTGCCGGAAGTGGGCCCGACAGTAAAAACGGGGCTCTACTACTTCCTGCCGATCATCGTGCTGGTTTGGAACCTGATGATCGAGCGGCTCTCGCCCGGCCTGTCGGCCTTCTGGGCCGTCGTCTTCATGATCTTCATCCTGCTGACCCAGCGGCCGCTCATGGCGCTGTTCCGCGGCCAGACCAGCGGCGGCGGCGGATTTTTTGCCTTCATCGGCGAAGCGATCGTCAATCTGATCGCTCTGATCATCAACAACATCATCATGATCGTGATCGTAGCAGCGATCATCGTTGCCGGCGTCTTGCTGGTGTCGATCAGTGAAGGCTGGCCAGCCGAACTGGTGGTGGCAATCGAGATCATCGTTTGCGTCGCTGCCTTCGTCGTGTTTCTGCAACGCGAAAAGTTTAAGCGTGAGGCGGTCGGCTATCGCAACAGCCAGCCGGAGCTTCATTCCGCAGGCCGGCAAGGCTTCACCGAGCTGTTCGAAGCCATGGTTGCTGGCGCACGCAACATGATCGGCATCGGCATCGCAACGGCCACGGCAGGCATCATCGTGGGCACCGTGTCGTTGACCGGCATCGGGCTGGTGATGAGCGCATTCGTCGAATTCCTATCCGGCGGCAGCCTGATCTTGATGCTGGTTTTGGTGGCGATCCTGTCCCTGATCCTGGGCATGGGTCTGCCAACGACGGCAAACTACATCGTCGTTTCGGCCCTGATGGCGCCCGTGATTGTGGAACTTGGTGCCGCAAACGGCCTGGTCGTGCCGCTGATCGCCGTCCATCTGTTCGTGTTCTATTTCGGTATTATGGCGGATGTTACGCCCCCGGTGGGATTGGCATCCTTTGCGGCTGCGGCCGTGTCGGGCGGCGACCCGATCAAGACCGGCTTTACGGCCTTCTTCTATTCGCTGCGAACGGTCGCCCTGCCCTTCATCTTTATCTTCAACACGCAGCTGATCCTGTACGATATCGGCGGCCCCATAAGCCTTGCGTTAACCGTTATCAGCGCGGTGATAGCCATGCTGGTGTTCGCGGCCGCAACGCAGGGATTCTTCTTCGCCAAGAGCCGCATTTGGGAATCGCTAATCCTGCTGCTGGTCGCCTTTACGCTGTTCCGACCGGGCTATTGGATGGACATGATATTCCCGCCCGACCAGCTGCTGCCGGGCAACCAGATCTTCGATGTCATCGATACAGTAGCGCCTGACGAAACGCTGGAGTTGCGCGTGGTCGGCGAGGACTTCATCTCCGGCGACCCGGTCGACACGACAGTCGTCCTGACCTTGCCCGAAGGTGAATCGGCGGCCGCCCGGCTGGAGCAACTTGGTGCCAGCGTGCGGATCGATGGCGACACGGCGATCTTCGACAACGTCATGTTCGGCAGCGAGGCCCAGAATCTGGGCCTCGACTTCGACTACCAGATCGCCGAGATCGTGGTCGAAGCCGACGTGCCGCCGAAGGAACTCGCCTGGATACCGGCCATCATCCTGCTGATCGGCGTCATCGTGCTGCAGCGGGGTCGCAATCGGCGCCAAACCGGCGAAACGGTTGCTGCCTAGCCTTCGACAACAAGGAGATCGCCTGACATGTATAAGGACATCTTGCTGTCGATCGACGTGGCGACCGAGAGCACTTGGAAGAAACCGCTACCCACTTCTGTGGAGTATGCCAGGGCGTTTGACGCGACATTGCACATGATGACAGTCGTGCCGGACTTCGGCATGAGCATCGTCGGCCAGTACTTCCCGAAAGGGTACGAAAAGCAGGCCTTGAAGCATGCCCAGGATGCTCTGCACGCCTTCACGGAAAGTCACGTCCCGGATGGCGTGCGCATCCAGCACATCATCGCGCATGGCCGAATTTATCGTGAGGTCTTGCGGGTCGCCGACGAGATCAATGCGGATCTGATCGTTATGGCGGCCCACCGGCCTGAGACCGGAAGTGCATTGCTGGGCTCAAACGCTGAGCAGGTTGTGCGGCATGCCAAGCAGTCGGTTTTGGTCGTCAGAGACTAGGCCTGATCAGTCAAGATTGAAGCCGCGTCGACGAACGAAAGCGCCGAAATCAGCCCGGTCCGGCACGCTGTATTGGCGCGCCTTGTCTTCTGACCAGGTGTAATCCTCGCTAGTCCCGTAGCGATCCGTTTGGCGTTGGTTGGCGATGGATTGGACGTCTGCCCGCCTTCGATCATAAGCATCGATTTGGTCCTCGATCTCCGAGTCGTCGAAACGATCCACATGGACGGTTGTCTCGAGTGGAAGTCTTAGGCTGATTTCGGGCGTCTCCTTCGGCCAGCCGACCGCCAAACCGGCGAATGGAAAGACAAAGCTTGGGAGCCGCAGTAACGCACTGACCTCTTCCGCGCGGTTGCGGATCACACTGATTGGACAGACGCCCAGGCCAATAGCCTCGGCCGCAGTCACAAAAGTGGCCAGCGCAATAGCGGCGTCACTGGCCGCGTTGAAGAACGCATCAAGATGATCGTTTGCAAATGGCTTGGCGCGCCGCTCGTGCAGATAGCGCTGTCGGCGATTGTTGCCGCAAAACACCAACAGCGCCGGAGCGTCCGCCAGCCAGGCATGGCCCGGGATGAGGTCATGAAGCTGCCGACGAAGTTTCGCATCGCGTACGATCACGATATCCCGCTGCTGCAAATCACTCTTTGTCGGTGATGCCAAAGCGACGGCACACAGTCCCTCGATGACCTCGTCCGGCACCGGACGCTCCGAAAACGCCCTGACTGAGCCTCTTGCCGCCATCCGACTCACTTCCTGCGACTGGTCCAGAAGCCCATTCGGATCTGGTGCCGCCCCGAAACGGTGAGTCAAAATGTCGGTTAAGGTGGTCACGTCAATTCCTCGCTCTTGATTTGCCAAGGGCTGGAGTCGATGCCTGCCTATCAGGTGCCGGCAAAACTGATCATGTAAGGAACCGAACGTCCGGAGCCGCGTGCGGAGAGGGAAAAGCCGGGGGCATCCATCTGGAATACGACCGAAGAGCCGCCGTCCAGCATCAAGATGTCCGTAGCATCGATCAATGGGGCAACCAAGCGCGAAACCTCATTGAACGTCAGTCCCTGCCAGGGCCAACGGTCAGTCGCAAAGACAACCACCTGACCCGACTGGGTGATGGCCAATCCGGCGCGTGAAGCCATGCTGTTAGCATTGCGCACGCCAACCGTCGGGGCGCTGTTGGCGAAGACCCTGGGCGAAGACTGCACGGCAATGTCTACAGCGCGATATGGGTCGTAGTCGCGCGCATGGGTGATGTCGCAGGCCCCATCGCGGCACCAAAAGACGGCGCTTGTTCCTGAGCGAAACGGCGCGTGAACCAACGGCCCATCCTGCAGCAAGTAGATCGGACGCTCGCTCTCGTCAAAGAAGGTGCCATCAACGGTAAGACGCCATTGGGCCGAATCGCCGCCGGCGAATTCTGGCACGCTCTCCGTCACTGATGCTTCAAACCGCGCGGGGTCGAGGACAGCAATCAGCAGCCGCCCACTGTGCCGGACACTCGGGCGCGACAGCTGCGCGATTTGCATCGTGATCCCGTCACCTTGCCAAACGGTTTCAAGCGAGTGGATTGTGAGTGGGTCTTGCTGCCCCCAAGCCATTGGAATTGTACAGAAAAAGGCAGCCAGCCCGGCCAGCCCGTTGCGAACGCTAAAGCGTACCAACAACTGCCGGTGGGGAGATCTTCGAGTTGCGCGCGTTCGAACTGTCATCCGTAGTTGGTAAGAAGCAATCGTGTCACAATGGTGGTTGGACTAATCGGCCCTCTCACCCAAAAGGGGCTTTTCGCCATCGGTTTGATTGGTCAATATCCCGTCCGACCCACACGCTGCAACCTCGCAGTCTTTAAGGAGCCGCTCGATGCACCAACGCCGACCGATCCGCACCCTTCTCGCTAGCGCGGCACTGATCGCGGGAATCTCGCTGCCGTTTACGGCGCAGGCTGAGAATACGATCATCGTGCTCGATGCCTCAGGCAGCATGTGGGGTCAAATCGATGGCATCAGCAAAATCGAGATCGCACGTGAGGTGCTGGGCGATCTGTTGAGCGATTGGGACAACCAGACGCCGCTGGGCGTCGTCGCTTATGGTCATCGGCGGGAAGGCGACTGCACGGATATCGAACTTGTGCGCGGTGTCGGTCCCGTCGACCCTGAGGCACTGATTGGCGAGATCAACGCCATTATGCCGCGCGGCCGCACACCGCTGACCGATGCGGTCCGGCAAGCTGCCGAGGAACTGCGCTACCAGGACGAGCCCGCGACGGTCATTCTGCTGTCCGACGGGATCGAGACCTGCAATGCCGACCCTTGCGCCCTTTCGGCGGAGTTGGAGCAGGCCGGCATCAATTTCACCGCGCACGTTATCGGGTTTGACATCGCGCAGGATGAAGCCGGTCAGCTATCCTGCATCGCGGAGAACACGGGCGGCACCTTCTTGTTGGCGGAGAATGCGCAGCAGCTTAGCGATGCGCTGACGACTGTAACGGCGGCGCCTCCACCGCAACCCGCGATTATCACTGCCGACATCACGCTCAGGCCGATAGATGCTGCTTCAGGGCAGACGCTGAGCGGCGTCGATTGGACGGTGACGGACACGGTTAACGGCAACAATGTCGTTAGCCAGGACGGCACAGGCACGATCAACGCGACATTGGAGGAAGGGACTTATCTCGCCACTGCCGCAATGGGCGATGCTGAAGGTCAGGTAACCTTCTCCGTCGTGCCAGAGGCCAACGCGACATACGATGTCAGCCTAGAACGTATTCTTCCTGAAGCGACGGTTTCCGGCCCGGCGCAGATACCGGCTACCGCAACGTTCGAGGCTCAATGGGCGGGACCGGACGAAGGCGGCGATTACGTTACGATCGTCGAAGCCGGCGCGCCGCGAAACTCCTACAACGACTACGAACGCACCCAATCCGGCAATCCGCTGGAACTCGATGCTCCTGACGGTCTGGGCGCTTATGAACTTCGCTATGTTCACGGGCAATCCGGCGAAACGCTGGCCAGTCAACCCATTGAACTAACGCCGATTTCGGCCACTCTGTCAGCCGTGTCGGAAGCATCGTCGGGCAACCCGATCGCCGTTGAATGGACCGGACCCAATTCGCGCAATGACTACATCACGATTGTCGAGGCCGGTGCGCCGGCAGGCACATACAATGACTACGAAAGGACCACTGCCGGCAGCCCCCTCGAGATCAACGCACCCGACGGCGTTGGCAATTACGAGATCCGCTATGTGATCGGCCAATCGAGCCGGACCCTTGCAAGCGTGCCGCTGACCTTGGTGGCTGCCACAGCGACCTTGGATGCACCCATTGAGGCGCTCGCCGGCGCCGATATCGACATCGCTTGGTCAGGGCCTGACAATCAGAACGACTACATCACCATCGTCGAGGCCGGCTCGCCGGAAGGCACCTACAACGACTATGAGCGAACCACTGCCGGCAGCCCGGTGACGGTGACGGCCCCGGACGGGATCGGAAACTACGAAATTCGCTACGTCATCGGCCAATCAAGCCGGACCTTGGCCAGCATTCCGCTTACCTTGGTCGCCGCGCAAGCAACGCTTGAGGCACCATCAGAGGTCGGCGCCGGCGCTGAGGTTGAGGTCGCCTGGACAGGCCCTGACAACCGCAATGACTACATCACCATCGTTGAGGTCGGGTCGCCGGAGGGAACCTACAACGACTATGAGCGCACGACCGCCGGCAGCCCTGTCAGCATTACGGCTCCGGATGCCATCGGCACCTTCGAGATCCGCTATGTGGTCGGTCAGTCAGGGCGGACGCTAGCAAGCGTTCCCCTAACCCTGGTGGTGGTTGGGGCCACGATCGAGGCCCCGGCCGAGGCTGATGCGGGAGCGAGCATCGAAGTCACCTGGGACGGCCCCGACAATCACAATGATTACATCACCATCGTTGAAGCCGGTGCGCCGGAAGGAACGTACAACCATTACGAACGAACCCGCGCGGGCTCGCCCGTGACCATAAGGGCGCCTGACGCCGTTGGTGATCACGAGATCCGCTATGTTGTGGGGCAGTCCGGCCGCACTCTTCACAGCGTACCCATTAGCCTGACGCAGGCGGTCGCCACCTTTGATGCGCCGTCGGAGATCGGTGCGGGAGGTAACGTTGAGGTCGACTGGACCGGCCCCGACAACCACAATGACTACATCACGATCGTGGAAGCCGGCTCGCCTGAGGGGACCTATAACCACTATGAGCGGACACGGGCAGGAACCCCGGTGACAATCCGGGCACCCGATGGCATCGGAAACTATGAGCTCCGCTATGTCGTCGGCCAGTCGGGCCGCACACTGTTGAGCCAGCCCATCACGCTCACACCGGTCAGCGCTTCGCTCGAATTGCTGACGCCAGTGGTGCCTGGAGCGTTCTTCGAGGTCGGCTGGGAAGGCCCCGACAACCACAACGACTTCATCACGATCGTGGAGGCTGGGGCTCCTGAGGGAGAATACACAGACTACGAACGAACACGCGTTGGAAGCCCTGCGGAACTGCGCGCGCCTGAGGGTCTTGGCAACTATGAAGTCCGCTATGTCGTTGGCATGTCCGACCGGACACTTGCGAGCCTGCCCGTAACACTCCAGCAAGCGGCAGGCAGTATTGAGGCACCGGGCGAAGTCCCGGCAGGTTCGGTTGTCGAGGTGAGTTGGACGGGGCCTGGCGCTTGGGAACATTTCATCGAGATCGTTCCAGCCGGAGCCCCCTCTGACGCATCGCCGCTCTCTGAAACGCGCACGACGCAGGGCAGCCCGCTTCAAATCTTCGCGCCCGCCCAACCGGGTGACTACGAGATCCGCTACCGCATGCGCGATTTAGGCGAAGTTTTGGTCTCGGTCCCTCTTTCAGTGAAGTGATCGCATCCCAATCTTAGTTGGCACCCGCGGCCGGGACGAAGGAGTCCGGCCACGGATTCCGTCGCCCTCGCCAGGGCATCCGACTACGCGGTTCCAATCCGGAACCCAGTGAAAGAGAAGCGCATACCGTGACAGTCCGTCTGATTCACATGGGCCTAGGCCTGTGGGGCTTGAACTGGGCCCAGAATGTCGTTCCGAATGTTCCGGAAGTTGAGACCGTGGCCTGGGTTGACGCCAGCGAGGTCGCCCGAGATAGGGCTGTCGCTGCTGGGCTGGACAAACAAAAGATCTTTGCGTCATTCGAGGATGCGCTCGCGGCTACCAATGCCGATGCTCTGCTGGCAACTGTCCCGTTGGAAGTTCACATTGACGCGGTCAAGGCTGGCCTTAACGCGGGACTCCATGTCCTGGTTGAAAAGCCGTTCGCCGAGAGCCGCAAAGACGCGGCCGCAGTCGTCGAACTGGCGAAATCCAAAGGCCTTACGCTGGCGATCAATCAGAACTATCGGTATTTCGCCGCACTCGTAAAGGCGCGGCAAATGGTCGAAGAAGGCGCCGTTGGAACCCCGCAGGCGCTGCGCGTCCACTTCACGCACCTGTTCGGTCCCGATTATCGGTACTTTCATCTGGCCGAACCCCTGCTCAGCGACATGGCAATCCACCATTTCGACGGCATGCGCTTTGTCCTTCAAGATGAGCCTGTAGCGGTCAGTTGCACGAGTTGGACAGAGGAAGGCACGCCCTTCCAGGGCCCGCCTGCGGCCAGCGCCTTGATCCGCTTCTCACGCGGAACGATCGTCCGCTATGACGGTAGCTGGATCAGCCGGGGACCCACCACACCCTGGGGCGGTCAGTGGCAGCTTGACGGATCGAAGGCATCATTGAGGTGGACCTTTCGTGGGCCCGACGGCCAGCGCGATGCCTATGAAAAGGTCGAACTGTACGAGCCGGGCCAGGATGATCCGGTCTTTCCAGAACTTCCATCCCTTACCCATTGGGATAGGGAAGGCGCGTTGGACGAGTTTGCCAGGGTGATCGGGGGGGCTGCGCCCTCGCCCACCTTGAGCACCGGCGCCGACAACGTCAAAAGCCTCGACCTTATGTTCGCGTTGATTGCGTCTGCGGCACAGGGCGGTGCCTGGCTCGAGCTAGACGGCGCCGGCGGACAGACGGCGCGCGCGGCCGAATAGGCGGTCATGCCTACCCTTATCTGCGAAATCTCCCAGTCGCTGATGGACGCCCTTGAGGCCCATCAGCGGCAAACGGGGGACACGATGGACCATATCGTTACCATGGCGCTGGCCGACGCCATGCAGTTGGAGCACGCCACCTTGTTCCAGGTTTCGACCACCGGCGCCCTGGTGGAAGGCGTGGCGACTGGGGCTGTAACCGTCGGCGAGCTTGCTGAGCACGGAGATTTCGGCCTCGGCACGTTTTCCCATTTCGACGGCGAGATGGTGGTGCTGGATGGCAAGTTCTATCAGGTGCTTAGCGAGAGCACCGTTACCGAGGCGCCAAAGGATGCATTGGTCCCGTTCGCGGTTGTTACCCACTTCACGCCTGAGAGCAATGACAAGCTTGAACGCTTCGATTCATTTGACGAATTATCAGAACGACTTAGCGCCCTGCGGCCCTCTGACAATTTGATTTATGCGGTGCGCCTTCGAGGTGTCTTTGATCACATCAAGGCGCGGACAGCGGCCAAGATCGACGGCAAGGCCACATTGGCCGAGGTCGCCTCAACCCAGGAGGAATTCTCCTTTGACAACATGCCGTGTACTGTCGTCGGCTTCTGGATGCCGGACTACACCAAAGCCGTGAATGTCCAAGGCTGGCACTTGCACTTCTTATCGGATGACGGTTTGCATGGCGGCCACATCCTGAACTGCCGCGCACGGTCGATCGAAGTCGAACTCGAACACATGTCTGATTTCCGCATGGCCATCCCGGAAACGGCGGAATTTCTGAAGGCGGACCTCACGCATGATCCTAGTGCGGTCATCGAAGACGTTGAGCGCGATCACTAGCCGCACGGTCTACCCTAGTCAGGCCCTGATCCTACGATTGCGCCGCCGCCATGAGTGAGGCCTACCTGCTCGGTGTCGATAGCGGTTTGACCGTCACAAAGGCGGTTATCTTCGACCTTGATGGTCGCGAAATTGGCGTTGGCCGTGCGACTGTACCTCAGCTCTTTCCCATGCCTGGGCATGTGGAGCGCGATATGGACGCACTATGGCTGGCCACGGCCGAGGCTGTGCGCTCGGCAAAGGACGCGGCGGCGATCCCAGGCGCCCAGATCGCGGCGATCGGCATTACCGGCCATGGAGACGGGCTCTATCTGCTGGAGGAGGACGGCCAGCCTCTGGGTAATGCAATCCTCTCACTCGACAGTCGCGCCATCGATGTTGTCGATGACTGGGAAGAAACTGACCTTGACGACCGATCCCTGGCGCTCACCGGCCAGCGCCCTCATCCTGCAGCGCCTTCGGCGCTTCTCGCTTGGATCAAGCGATACGAAACGGACCGGTATGCCAAGATCCGCCATGTCATCACCTGCAAGGACTGGCTGCGATATTGTCTCACTGGTGAAATCGCAACCGACCCGACAGAGGCGAGCGCTTCGTTTACCAACGTCCGAACCCAGGGATATGACCCGGCCGTTCTGAGCCTCTTTGACCTGGACGACGTACATTCGGCCTTGCCGAAAGTCCTTCCGGTCACCGCGATCGCTGGCACAGTGTCATCCAGCGGCGCGCGCGAAACCGGCCTCGCCGCGGGCACGCCTGTCGTAACGGGGCTACATGACGTCACGGCCACCGCCGTTGGCATGGGTTGCGTCAACCCCGGACAAATCGCCTTGGTCGCTGGAACCTACAGTATCAACGAAACATTGCTCAGCGCACCGGCGCTCGATGCGCGCTGGCTCTGCCGCAATGGCTTTCGTCCCGGCGAGTGGAACGCGATGGCGATCTCTCCGGCGTCGAGCGCCAATACCGAATGGGTGCTGCATCAGTTTTGCCGGGATGCGCTGGATCTCGCAGAAGCGACCGGAACCAATCCGTTCGACCATCTTCAAGAAGAGATCGCAGCGGCCTTCGAACGCGATAGCCGGCTGATTTATCACCCGTTTTTGTTCGGCTCACCCTATGGCGATGCTGCCGGCGGCTTGATCGGTCTTCATGGCTGGCATCAGCGTGGCGACGTCCTGCGCGCCGTGTTCGAAGGCATCGCCTTTAATCACCGGCACCACGTCGATGCGCTGCGGTCAATCGCAAAAGTATCGGCCGCAAGGTTGGCAGGAGGCGGCGCGCAAAATCCGCTGTTTGCCCAACTGTTTGCCGATGCGCTGGGACTGGAAATCGACGTCGTCGATCATGACGAAGCCGGGGCGTTGGGCGCGGCCCTGGCCGCAGGAGTCGGTGTCGGCAGCTATGCGTCTATCGAGGAGGCGTCTGCGCGAACGACCCGAATTCTCAATCGGTATTTGCCGGACCCTGCCCGCCACAAATCGCTGACGTCAGCATATCGGCGATATAGCAAATCGATTGAACAGGTGGCCCCGCTCTGGCCCGAGTTGCACGAGTGACCCTGCTCGATCGTCACTTCCTTCCCATAGCCCCTTTGACCGGCGCGCCATACTCGGTAATGAAATCGTCAAACGCTTTGTGCAACGCATCAGGGTCGGCGTAGTCGTCGAGTTGTTCAAGCAGGACGACCAGCAGATAGTTGTTGCCCAAGCCATAGCGCTCGTTCAAGGCGCGCAAACGGCCATAGGCTGCCTCCGACAGGGCGGCGTTGAAGCGTTTGGGAAGCGGGTAGCGTTTCTTGGTCATCGATTGCGGACCTCTTCTTGGGAGATCGATCCTAACATGAGGTCAAGCGCATTGCTGACCTTCGAAGTGAATGCTCTCTCACCTGGCGACCGCGATGCTATAGAGCAGCCGGAGAATCTGACCAAATCCGGTACATTATGACGATCATCAAAAGCATCGAGGCCCTAGAAGCCCTCTACGGCCAACCCGGCGAAACGTCCACAGTCAAGGAAGTCGACTATCTGACGCAGCACTATCAAGCATTCGTTGTCGCCTCCCCCTTCGCCGTTTTGGCGACGAGCGGCCCAGAGGGTTTGGATTGCTCACCGCGAGGCGACAAACAGGGGTTCGTCCGCATCCATGACGATCGAACGCTGATGCTGCCCGACCGACGCGGCAATAATCGTACCGACTCCCTAAAGAATATTATCCGCGATCCTCGGGTGGCGCTCTTGTTCTTGATTCCAGGTCACGGCAACACACTACGCGTCAATGGGCGGGCCGAAATTAGTGCCGACAATGATTTGCTGTCATCCTTTGCGATCGAGGGTAAGCCGCCCCGCTCCGTAACCGTAATCTCTGTCGAAGCAGTTTACTTCCAGTGTGCCCGCGCGATTGTTCGGGCCGATCTGTGGAACAGCGATACGCATGTCGACAAAAGATCGCTGCCCACACCGGGCCAGATATTGGCCGGACTCAGCAATGATCGCGTCGGAGGCAAAACTTACGACCGCGAATGGCCGGACAGGGCGCGCCGCAGTATGTGGT